>CAZBZX010000128.1:0-10600 GCA_964496465.1 uncultured Bacteroidales bacterium | reverse complement strand
CTTAAACGTAAAAACCGCCCCATACCACCGGATTTGTAGAAACTGTAACCGCCAGCATTATTTGTAATAATAGCTCCATACTCAGTTGATCCGAGATAATTACTCCATGATTTTGGTGTATCAGGATTGGTAATTATATATTCTTTGTTTTTATCGTTAAAATGTCCGTATTGCATGTTATATTGTTTAAAAATTTAAATTTCAAAGATATACTTTTATTTGTTTTTACTGCCCCGAAGGGGCAGGACAATATTAACCATGGGCTTTGCCCATGGTTAATATAAATATAGTTTCAGCCCTGGAAGGGTTGAATAATAAATTATGGAAAATATTTTTCATTAATTTTAATATGATTGTCTTCAAGAAATTTTCGATATTCTTCTTCAAATGAATTTTTTTTATGATGCTCCTGTTGATTTTTTATGTAATTTATCAACAAATCTTTATCTTTAAATGCGTAAGTTAATGCCGCATAACCTTCTGCCCATCCCGAAAAATTTTTAAAGTCAGGATTTTGTTTTAACCATATCGAAGTTGAAGTTTTTATATCCCTAATAAAGTCAGCTAGAGCTATGTTTGGGTGTAAATCAGATAAAATGTGAATATGTTCTTCCATTCCATTTATTTGATATACAAAGCAATTTTTATTTTTAATTATACCAGAGATATATGCAAATAGTTTTTCATTGTTACTTACTGTAAGAGTTTTTTCACTCCTTTTAGTTCGAAAAATAATATGATATAATATTTGTCTGTAACTTGACATTTTTTTATTTGATTCAACCCCTTCGGGGCTGATTGCTTTTATTGATAAATTCCATGGGTTTCACCCATTAGTTATTTTAGTTAAGCCACTTCATGGCAAATTCACCATTAATTTGAATTATAATTATTTTTAAAAGCAATGCATTCTATTTAAATTTTATAAAGATATTAAAATAGAAAAATTTATGAATTACAATCCTTCGGTTAACTCAGGATGACATTTATATTTTATTCATTATGACTGTTATTTCATTTTTTTCTTTTAATAATTCATTCGAGATAAAGTTGCTTTTAATTTCTTTATCATTTAGTATCATTTTTTCAACTCCTTTTTCAATTCCGTTTTTGTTTTTAACTTTTATGTTGAGTTGTTTACCCTGAAACCTTCTCGTAATTTTAAATTCTTTCCAGCTTGAAGGAATACAAGGGTCTATTTTTATACCGTTGTATTGAGGTTGAATGCCAAGTATAAATTGAGTAGCTGAAAAATAAGCCCAGGTAGCAGCACCACTTAACCATGATAGTCTTGATGCCCCTTTCCGCGGACTGTATTTTCCATGTGTAGACTGACAATACACGTAAGGTTCGATTTCCCTTATTTCTGCTTTTGTATTATACGCTGCCGGCATAAATGATTTATAATAGGAATAAGCCTGATTTCCCCTTCCTAAAAGTGTTTCGGCAATAATTGCCCAACCTTGGGTATGACAGAAAATGGAGCCATTTTCTTTCATGCTTACATTAAACAAAGGGGCTTTTATTATATTCAAATCGGCTTTTTTGTATGGCGGATCACATATTACAATTCCATATTCAGTTGCTAACCTATCATGCACAGCATTCATTGCTTTAGTTGCTTTTTCAGCCGAGGCATGACCGCTAAACACTGACCAAGATTGCGGATTTAACCAGAGTGATCCTTCCTCATCATTTTTTGATCCATATTTCAATCCATCATCTTTAAAAGCTCTTAAATACCATTCCCCATCCCAGGCATTTAAGTTGATATTTTTATCCAACATTTCAATATGTTTTTTAGCCCAATTAGTTTCTTCTTGTTTGCCTAATAAATCGCAAATTTCAATATATGTTTTTAGGGCATATCTTAACTGAAAGGCCACAAAAACAGTTTCCCCTTTTTGCCCCAATACAAGGCAATCGTTCCAGTCAGCGGCTAAACCACATGGTAATCCATGAGCACCGCTTCTCTCTAGATTGAATTCAATTGCTTTTCGTAAATGACAAATAACGGTATCTTCTCCTTTATCAGCATAAGGTAGAATTTTATTGTAAAAATCGATATTTCCTGTTTCTTTAACAAAAGCTGGAATAGTATTAAAAAGCCATAAGCAATCATCAGACCTATACTCATTCTCATCAGGTAATTTTTCTTTTCCGGGAAAATGGGAGAACGGTTTTACAACTGGCATAGCCCCTCCGGTTGAAACTTGTCCGCTTAGCATTAATTCCAGTCTTTTCCCTGCTTCTTCAGGAATGATATGGAGGACACCTAATAAATCCTGCACTGTATCGCGATATCCAAGGCCGTCGCGTTCCCCAGCATAAACCAGGCTGGCGGCTCTCGACCATGCATAAGTAATTAAACAATTATATGGATTCCACATATTTGTCATGCTATTGAATTCCGGGTCAGGAGTCACGACTGTCATTCCTTCGATACGATTATGCCAGAAATGTTTTACTTTTTCTAATTCTTTTTTTATTGTTGAAATATTTTTACAGAAATCAACTGCAGCTTTACCTTCCTTTCCGGCGGCACCAATTCCCATAACAACAACAAATTCTTTACTTTCACCAGGTTTCAATTCAATATCAAATTGTAAAGTACCACAACCATTATCCCCAACAGCAATTGAGTTTGTACATTTTCCTTTTTCAACAACAATAGGATTTGAATAGGAATGATGCGCCCCAATAAATTTTTTGCGATCGGTATCGAAACCTGTCACTTTTGCTCCTGCTAATCCAAAAAAAGTATGTCGTGCCTGACCTCCTTCTTCGAAATTGTCAGGTTGCTCAGGAAGATAAACATTAGTACCCTGATCAATAATATCATCTACAACATCCATAGTAAGGATATATTGTGTGTACTGTAGATTGATCATATCCATCCATAAATGCCAGTTACTAGCATATTCCAGATAAGTAAATAATCGAAGTTTTCTGGTTTTTGTATCGTTATTGGTAACTCTACCTAACCAACATTCAAAGGCTTTACCTATAGGTACAAAATAGGTAGTTTCTGATTTAATTTTTGAATAGTCTGATTCAATAATTGTATATGAAGTTCCATGTCTGCATATGCTTTTAAATTGATCTAATGATTTTCCAATTGGTTGCCAGGTACCTGACCAATAATCACCATTTTCCTGATCACGGAGATAAAGATACCTTCCAGGTTGATCCATAGGAATGGCATTTGTTTTAAAACGGGTAAACCGGCCTTGCGCGGCTGATTTGAAAAAACTATATCCACCTGCATTGTTAGTAATAATTGCACCGTATTCGGTTGAACCAAGATAGTTGCTCCATGATTCCGGAGTTTGCGGATTTGTTATTACATATTCTTTTTTCTGATCGTCAAAATATCCGTATTGCATAATTCAGTTAAGTTTGCATAAAAATAAAGAGACTGTCCGAAAAAAACGAACAGTCTCTTAATTAATATTTAATTAAATTTTAGTTGTCTTCATCTATATCATCTCCAGCTAATTTTCTTCGTTCGATTAATTCTCCTTCAATTTCTTGAACACGTGCATCATTTAAAGGATATATCATTATTATAAGTGCAGAGATTACACCCATACCAGCTGGTATTAAACTGAATAGTAACAGCAGACCCCTTATGCTTTCAGTAGATTGAGTTTCGTTAGGCTGAAAACCTAATTGTGACATTAAATTTAATGCAATAAATGCTCCTATAGCCCATCCAAATTTTTGAGACATAGTTGATGCAGAGAAAATTAGTCCTGTAGATCTGGTTCCATTTTTCCATTCACCATAATCAGCTGTATCTGCATACATGGCCCAAATTAAAACGCTAAGAGGACCACCAGTCATAGAACCGGTAATTTGGAAGAAAAATATTAGACCAAGTTGTTCTGCTGTTAAAAAGTATAAAATTCCTGTACTAAAAATTGCAATGATAAAAATAATAATAAAGGCTTTCTTTTTGCCAATAACCTTAGCAAACCAAGCAACTAATAATACACCTAGAAATGATGAGATTTGACCTATGGTATTATAAGCAGAAGCCAATGCCTCAAAATCATAACTTCTTAAGCCTAAAAATGGTAATTTAACATCTTGTATTCCTATGACATATTTAAAATAATGAACAGTAACACTACTTCTAACAGCGACGAAAAGAATAAACGTAATAGTTGTGGCTAATAATATTAGCCAAGGTTTATTCGTTACTAGATTTTTCAAATCTTTACCTATTGACGTTTTTTGAGATTTTGGAGGGCGTACCCTTTCCTTAGTTGATTTAAATGCGATTAAGAAGAATATAATTGCAGCTAAACCTATTAATATAAATGATCTTTGCCATCCTTTAGCACTGTTTATTACCTTTAGCTCATAAACGAGTTCATCTCCATCAGGATCAAGAAAAACATTTGAAATATCAATTTTATATTCTTCATATCCCTCTGTTTCTGTAATGTATTCAGGCGCATTATTGATAAATGGAGGATTGTTGTTTTCATCAGCAATAATAAAATCGATTGAATGAATTAACTGACCTCCATTATGGTCTTTTGCTGTTATTGTAAGTCGGGCAATTCCTGTTTTCCCCTCGATGAATGTTAATAAATGACCATTAACAGTAGGAGTAACTACTTTATTATTATTGCTTTCAACAATGAATGTTAGTTCGTTTCCATCAGGATCAGAAATAATTTTTTGAAGATCAATAGTTTCTTTTTTATAGCCACTTTTTAAATTGTATTTTTTTGTTGAATCAATAATTTGAGGGTCTGTATTTCCTTCCCTTA
Source organism: uncultured Bacteroidales bacterium (assembly GCA_964496465.1). Classification (GTDB taxonomy): domain Bacteria; phylum Bacteroidota; class Bacteroidia; order Bacteroidales; family CAYFUP01; genus CAZBZX01. The sequence goes on along the minus strand of CAZBZX010000128.1, from coordinate 5,816 downwards.
ATACATTAACATAAAAGTTAATGATTTTATCTCCCCATGTTCTGTCTTTTGCTTTTATCTGTATTTTTGCGTTACCAGAATTTATTTCATTTAGTGTTAGAGTCTGATCTAATAATTCTACAGTAACAACTTCTTTATTTTGACTTTTAGCCTCATATATAAATTCTTCTTTTAATTCATTAGTAAAAAAACCAGAAATATCAATTTTATAACTACCGAATCCAGATTCTAAATCTATATCATTTATTGATTTAGCAATTTCAGGAGTATTGTTTTCTTTTGGATTAATTTTAAACCCAAAACTTAATTTTTCTTTATTGCCTTTTGGATCTTTGGCTAATATTTCAATCTGAGAATTACCTTTTCTCACTTCGCTAATGATTAAGGTATTATTTTCAATTTTTGCTTTAATTATTGATTCATCACCTTTGCCTAAATTTTTAGCCATTGGAAGTAACGTAGCGGAAATAATGATACCAGCAGCAAACGCAAATAAAAATTTCATTGACGAAACAGAAGTTCTTTCGTTTGAATCTGGTGAAATAACCCCCAAAAGTGATGTGTAAGGTATATTTATAGCTGTATAAAGCATCATTATTAGTATAAATGTGGCATATGCCCATATTATTTTACCACTCATACTAAAATCTGGTGTTGTGAAAGCTAATACACCTGCAATGGCAAAAGGTATACAGAGCCATAATAAGTATGGTCGAAATTTACCCCATTTTGTATTTGTTCTGTCAGCTAGAATCCCCATTAACGGATCATTTACACCATCCCAAAAACGACTTACTAAAAACATTGTAGCAGCTATTCCAGCAGGTAATAGAAATACATCCGTATAAAAATAAGTAAAATAAAGCATGAAGGTTTGCCAGTAAAGTACAGACGCTAAATCTCCAAAACCATATCCGGCCTTTTCCCTGAAAGTCAATTTGTGCGCATTTGTCATAAAAAAGTGAATTAAGTATCTAATTTTAAAACGACATAATTACTAATTTTAATTTAATTATACAAAGAACATATATTGTAATAAATTATCTTAAGTTGCATTATATATTAAATACCAGAATTAATTCATTGAATATTTATCGTAATAAGTTTTAAATTTATTTTGTAAATCATCAATCATTTCTTTTTCTTTATTTATAGCTGCAATATTTAAACATTCCTGCATTAACTGCAAAGTAAGCCGTATTTCATAATCAACTGATTTGCGAAATTTCTTCTTTAACGAAAGGTAATATGAAAGGTTTTCTTCAGAAATATTCCAAAAATTTGTAAGTAATTCTTTACCCTTAATATTAGCTCCAGCATCATAATATCCCTTAATAATATCAATCATATAAAAATCGTATGGAAATTTTTCATCTGGCATAAGTTCAACAATTCTATCCAAAACAACAATTGCAGAATCATTTTTTTCTTCTTTAATTAACTCCTTTGCTAATCTTGCAAAAATATTTCGAATCTTAATGACGGATGCCGTTCGTTTATTATAAAAATCAATCAGGGCTTCTGGTTCATTCATTTTTCCCCACTTGAATTTATTCATTATGTTATTATATAAAATATCAGTATCGATACGGCCTACATCAAGGAAACTAGTCGATTTTGTTTTAATAGGTACAAGCCTGTAGGCAAATCCTTCCAATTGTAAATAATTGTCTAATCCCATAGTAATATTTGCTCCATGTGAAACATGATATATTGGCCTTTCCCAATCACCATATGCTAACATATCTAACATTAAGAGCGATTTTTTCTCAAGATACCTTCGTTTATAATCCCACTCAATAACAGGTAATATTTTATCTTTATCTTTCGGTTTAACTGTACCATTTGCAATTACTTTATCAATATCTACTGGTAATCTGAATTTCGATGTTGGAATAAAGTCGACTTTTTCTCCAGTATTGGTCTGCACTTTTGTTTTAGGATCATCCATTGCTACAAATTTTATAATATCTTTTATATCAACATACCTGTCTTTTACAAGTTCGTTATAAAAGATAATATCATTTGTTCCTTGTACGTATTTATTTTTTTCTAAAATGCCTGGTATAGGTTCCGAATCGTATGCCTTTCTCTTCATTTGATCAGTATACCAGTCTGTATTAAATAAACTAAGGTTTACAATCCGAACATCTGTTCTAACGCCTTCAACTTCCTGAATGTACCATAATGGAAATGTGTCATTATCGCCATTTGTAAATAAAATAGCATTTGGTGCACACGAGTTCAAATAGTCATAAGCAAAATCTCTTGCTGTATACCTTCCTGAACGGTCATGGTCATCCCAGTTTTCACTGGCCATTATTCCTGGCACAAAAAACAGACATAGTGCTCCAGCTATAATAGCACTTAAACTATGAGGAATTTTTTTCGATAAGGTATCATATATCCCAAGTACACCAAGCCCAATCCAGATGGCAAAGGCATAAAAAGAACCTGCATAGGCATAATCTCTTTCCCTGGGTTGAAAAGGATATTGATTTAAATAAACCACTATTGCTAGACCCGTTAAAATAAACAAGAGTAAAACAATTACAAAATCTTTTGAATCTCTGAAATAATGAAAGAATAAACCAATAAGTCCTAATATAAGTGGAAGAAAATAATATTTATTCATTGTTGGATCGTTTTTCAGGTAACCTGGCAAATTCTCCTGCGAACCTAATTTTAATGCATCGATAACCTTTATTCCCGATAGCCAATTCCCTTTTAGTAATTCGCCGTGTCCTTGAGTATCGTTTTGCTTCCCGACGAAGTTCCACATAAAATACCTAAGATACATATGTCCTATTTGATACACAAAGAAGAATTTTAAATTTTCACCAAACGTTGGGACTGTTTTAATTTCAGATTTACCATCAGGCCCGGTTACTCTAACTTTTTTTCCCTTAATGTTAGCCCATTCCTGATATGCTTTTATATGATCACTTTGTGAACTCCACATTCTTGGGAAAAATGTAGTAAACCTGGAGTCATATTTATATTCTGGTTTATATTCTGCAATTATATATTTTCCATTTTTTTGAATATAAATGGGGGATTTAAATTTACTATCAACTACAGGGGCGTTATAATATTGCCCGTAGAATAAAGGCCTATCACCGTATTGTTCACGATTTAAATAGGATAAGAGTGCGAATACATTATCCGGATTATTTTCATCCATAGGAGGATTTGCGCTTGAGCGGATAACAATCATGGAAAACGAAGAATACCCAATAAAAACAACTGTTAATCCAACTAAAATCGTATTTATAACATCTTCTCTGTTTTCTGAAACATAAACTATAATAAAAATAACAACCATTATTATTATCCCCAATAACACACTTTCCATTAAAAACGGAATCCCGAATAAGGTCAAAGTAACTGTAAATAAAACTGCTAATAATGTTTTATTGGCTTTTTTGTGGGTTAAATAAATACTAGTTGTTATACAACTAATTAGTAAAATAATAAATATAATTACCCCACTATGATAGGAAAGTCCAAAATCATTTACAAATAGCAATTCAAACCATGATGCCAATTTAACGAGTCCGGGAATTATTCCATACATAATTGATGCTAAAAGGATCAATGAAATTAAGGCTGCTGAAATTAAACCTTTCACATTTACATTGAACTTTTTAAAATAGAACACAAAAACAATAGCAGGAATGGTTAATAGATTTAACAAGTGCACTCCAACAGATATACCCATTAAATAAGCAATTAGAATTAGCCAGCGATACGAATGCTTTTCATGTGCTACGTTTTCCCATTTTAATATTGCCCAAAAAACTATAGCTGTAAATAAAGAAGATAAAGCATACACTTCACCTTCAACAGCTGAGAACCAGAAAGTATCAGAAAAGGTATACGCCAATGCCCCAACTATTCCAGAACCAAAAATGGCAATTAATTGACCAGTACTTATTTCATTTTCTTTTGCAATAAGTTTTCTTGCGAAGTGGGTTATTGTCCAAAATAAAAATAAAATAGTGAAAGAACTGGCCAGTGCAGACATGGAATTTATCATTTTTGCTACCTGTGCTGAATCATTGGTAAATAAGGAGAAAAACCGGGCTAAAATCATAAAGAAAGGCGCTCCCGGAGGATGGCCAACTTCAAGTTTGTAAGCTGAAGCGATAAATTCGCCACAATCCCATAAACTGGTTGTTGGTTCAATAGTTAATAAATAAACTACAGATGCTGTAATAAAAACAGCCCAGCCAATAATGTTATTATAAAATTTAAACTGTTTCATTTCTTTGTTTTTTTGCGGGCCACTAAGGTAATGTTTTTTTTAATATTTGAATAATTATTGTTTTGAAGTAAATCGCTTTAAGATTCTTAATTGTAAAAAGAATTTTTAAATTTGTGCCCTCAAAAATTAATATTTAATTTTTAAGAATATTTTTTATTTTTCATAGATATTTAGATTAATGCTAAGTTTTTATAAACGTCAGTATATTTTACCAGATAATGGAGTAACTTTTAAAGAACAGCTTAATAATTGTTTTAAGCAGTTAGAAGAAATTTATCAAAATAATTATTTTATTCAGCTTACGTTTTTTATAAATACTCAAAATAATGCTGAATATTTAGAAAAGAAAAGCCTTATTTTTAATAACCTAAAAAATGTTTTAGAGAAAATACCTTCAATCAGCATTATTGGACAATTGCCTGACAGTAAAGATATTAGTGCAGAAATAGTATATGTTGCTAAAAATAATTTTGACTTTACTATTGAGTATAAAAATTATAAAGGTATTATTTATACTGTTATTCAATCAGATAATGAAATAGAAATTTTTGCTGGAGGAATATCTTCAAATAATTTGTTAGACGGAAAACGCACTGAACAGGCTGAGGAAGCATTTAAATTGATGGAAAAAATTTTAAGTGATGAAAATCTTACTTTTGCTGAGGTTGTGAGGCAATGGAATTATATAGAAGATATTATTGGATTTGAGGATTGTTATGATAAAAAGTTACAGAACTACCAGGTTTTAAATGATGTACGTTCAAAATATTATTCAAGAGCTAATTTTATAAATGGATTTCCTGCAGCTACTGGCATTGGAATGAATACAGGGGGTGTTATTCTTGAATTTTATGCCAGAAAAACAAAACAGAAAGTAATTCCGATTAAAAATCCTCAACAAAATGATGCGTATGAATATTCACAAGATGTGCTTATTGGAAATGGATTGGAATTAAAAAATCATAAAACTTCACCAAAATTTGAACGTGCAAAATTTATTTTTTTTCAAAATAGTAAAAGGGTATTTATTTCAGGAACAGCATCAATAAAAAAGGAACAAACTTTGGGAATAGATGATATTGAGATGCAAACTAAAATTACTATTGAGAATATTGAGAATTTAGTTTCAGATGTAAATTTAAAAGCAAACAAAATATTAAATAATCATAAGTCAGCTAATTATTCATTTATCAGGGTTTATGTAAAAAATCCTGATTATATGGAGCAGGTGAAAAAAATATGCAATACCTTTTTTCTTAATACTCAAATAAATTATTTGATAGCTGATATTTGTCGGGAAAATTTGTTAGTAGAAATTGAAGGTGAATTGGAGTTAAATTAATTATTCTACATTATACATCCTCGAACCTTCAATACTTGTTGCCCTTGATAAGCCATCGATATCTACTTCAGGATCAAATTCAGCATTTAATCTTTCAGAATAGGCAGCTTTTGATAGTTTATCTGCACTTATTCTTACTTTATTTTTAATAAAAACTGGCCGGTTATAATTATAAATTAAATTGGAGTAATAATCGGGATCTTTTTG
>CAZBZX010000127.1:0-10618 GCA_964496465.1 uncultured Bacteroidales bacterium | reverse complement strand
AGAATTAAATACAAATGGGCGAATTGAATACAATGAAATTAACAAATTAAATATAGAGTCCATAAATAGTGAAATAATTGAGAATGTAAGAAAATTTTTAAATCTTACTAATCAATTTTATATAAAACTATACAATAAAGCCAGTAAAGAAAAAGATAAAGTAATAGCTGAAAATCAAAAAACAAAGGGAGATAGAGAACATTTTCTAGAGCTTAAACGAAAATATCATAATGATGATTTAGAAGAACTAGTTACAAATTCTGGCGAAATTGAAAGAATTATTGAATATAAAGGCCAATTAATCCAAAAGATTGATCCAATATTTACAGATCCAAAGCATAAATTTATTAAGGCCCATTTCTATGCCCCATTTAAGTTAATTTTTGGAAAGAAATTACATACATTTTGGGCTAATCTATTAGTAATATGGTTTAGTATTATTACATTGTATATAGTTTTATATTATAGCCTACTCAAAAGGATGCTTGAATTTCTTGAAGATTTATCAAATAAAATTAAAAAAGTTGAATTGGAAGTAGACTAAAAAAAAGAGGGAAATCATCAAATTTCCCTCTTTTTTAATCAACGATTTCAATCATTTTAAATGGTACTTTAATAATAGATTCATAGTCCTCACCAGCCTCAAGCATATCTTCATCATCTTCCTCATAATACCAATTTATAGTAATATTTGTACCAGCTTTATTTATTGTTTCAAGTTTTTTAAAAACGTCAAGAATACATTTCGATGAACTCGTATTAAAATATTCTAACTGAACATTTACATGAATTTTTGATCCTGGATTCCCAGAATAAGCTTCAAGCCAATCAACCAATGGTTTATAAAATTCAATTGAGTTTTCAGGTATCGATCTCCCTTTAATTTCTAATGTACTTGAACCAGTGTCAAATTTAACAGTTGGTGTTTTAGGTGTACCTTCAATAGAAATTGGTTCCATATATCAATATTATTATTAATTAATTCCTTATGACGTAAACATTTAAATTGAAAAAGCTGTATTTTTCATTAAAAATGTAAAAATTATAGTCTAAACTTTTTCCAGTTCGCTTTGCAATATCAATCAATCCAAGACCGCCACCACCTTTATCCGAAAATTTTTGATTATTTAATACGAATTTATAGTATTCCTTCAGTTCGTCTTTAGACATTGAATTGATTTTATCAATTTTTTCTTTTAAAAAGCCCTGATTATCAGATTTGATAAAATTACCAGTAGAGATTAAATATCCATTAGATACTTCAGAAATTACAAAAACTCCAAAATTATTTCCATACGTATTTAAGGATTCATCCGGTTCATCAACATGATGAAATAAATTCTGAAGGCTTTCTACTAATACATTATAAACGCGCTTTTTTATATTAGGTTTTTCAATGGAATCATTCAGCTTTATCTCTATTAATCCCAATACATTAGTAATCAAGTCAGCAGTAATGCTACCTTTATATGAAAGGATTACACTCCCTTCATTCATCCTTTTGAAGCATTCAGTAAGATTAAATTCCATTAATTATAAACCGTTAACTCTTCCTAACTAAATGTTAGGAAATAATATAATTAAACAAATATAAAAAAATATTCTTTAATGTATAAATATTAAATTATCTTAATCATTTAAAAAATAAATTTATTTATTTAAAACTTATAAAAAATTTAAATTACTGTTTTTTTTAACGATCCTTGATATATAGAGTATTTATTATACTTACATTCCAAAGGGCCATTATATAATGAATATTTCTTTTCAGGTTTTAATCCAACCAGTTTTAATGCATGTAAATTACTACTTATAATCCATGCACTAAAACCAGCATATTTTTTCTTTAATTGGTCTCCAATCTTTTTATACAGCTCTTCAATATTCTCATTATCAATCCTTTTACCGTAGGGAGGATTAGTAATAATAATACCATTTTCGATATTTAATGAACCTAATTCAAAGAAATCATTATTTAATAATTTTATTGTTTTTAATAATCCTGCTTTGCTTATATTATTCCTTGCGGTATTAATCGCCATTTTTGAAACGTCATTGCCAATAATTTCAATTTTATCAGAATAAAAAATATTATCCGATTGTATTGTTTTTTTATATAATGATTCATCAAAATCTTTCCAATTTCGAAATGAATACATTTTTCGGAAGTAACCTGGTGGAATATTCAAAGCAATCATTGCAGCTTCAATTAAAATAGTACCAGACCCACACATTGGATCGAACAACGTACTTCTTCTATCCCAACCACTAAGCAAAATCATTCCAGCAGCTAAAACTTCATTTATAGGAGCATTAAACTGATCTGCTCTATATCCTCTTTTAAACAATGGTTCACCTGAACTATTCAATGAAATATCACAAATGCTATCACGAATATGAACATTTATTACTATCTCAGGCTCTTGCACATCAACATTAGGTCTTTTATTATATATTTTTCGAAAGTGGTCGGCAATGGCATCTTTTGTTTTAAGAGCAGCATATTTTGAATGAGAAAAGTATTTAGAATTAACTGTTGCTTGTATTGCAAATGTTCTATTTAAATCAAATATTGATTCCCATGGAAATTTATAAATCCTCTGATATAAGGTTTCTATATCAGTCGCATTGAATGAGAATAATTTTTTTAGAAAGCACAGGGAAGTTCTTGTATAATAGTTTGCTTTATATAAAATTTCATCATTTCCGGTAAAACTAACTCCACGGATATGTTTAGTTACATTTTTTGCACCAATTGCAATTAATTCTTCACATAAAACATCTTCTAGGCCATGAAATGTTTTTGCAAAATACTCAGCTTGATAATTGTTTTTCAAATCCGATTTTTTATGAACTAAATTCCTCCTCCGTCGGTAAAATAACCTTCTTTTGGTTTATGCTGAATAATCTTTGAATTTGGTGGTAAATCATGGTCAAGCCATACATTACCTCCAATAACAGAATTTTCACCCACAGTAATTCTTCCAAGAATAGAAGCTTGCGAATATATAATTACATTGTCTTTTATAACAGGATGCCTTGGAATACCTTTTATTAGATTTCCATTTTTATCTTTAGGAAAACTTTTGGCACCCAATGTAACACCCTGATACAATATAACATTTTTACCTATTACACTGGTTTCCCCAATTACTACTCCGGTTCCATGGTCAATTGTAAAATACTCCCCTATTTCTGCTCCAGGATGAATATCAATGCCAGTCTCGGAATGAGCCATTTCAGATATTATTCTTGGAATTAATGGTACTTTTAATTTTAATAATTCATTTGCAATTCTATAATTTGTTAAGGCCCTAATACCAGAATAACAAAATATTACCTCTCCATTTGATTTTGCAGCAGGATCTGCATTAAATGTAGCTTTAACATCAGTAGAAAGCTTGTGTCTTATATCAGGTAATCTTTTAATAAAGGCATTTGTAATTTCCTTTGCCTTTTCAGAACATTCAACCTGGCAAGTACTTTTATTTTCATTTTTACAATCAAAACATAATCCACTTAAAATTTGATGAAATAACAAATCATATACTTTGTTTGCATTAACTCCAATGTAATATTTAAGGTTTGCAGGATGCAATGAAGAATGGCCAAAAAATCCTGGAAATAGTATTTCTCTTAAAATATCAACTACTTCTTTCAATTTCTGGGAGGAAGGCAATTGTTCTCCATGTATAGGTTCATGGAACATATCATTGTATGAACCCGAATCTGATAATTTTTCAATTATTGAATTTAAATTCGATTGTATTTTATCCATTTTAATGCTTAAATAATCCGGATTTAATATATTCTTTCTATAATATTATAAACAAAAACAATTAATACTTTATTATGTTTACATTGTTTCTCAAATAACACAAACCTACTTTTTATATTAATCTCAAGTTATATTGTAATTATATTTCAGGCAAAATTAAATTAATTACATTTAATTACTTTCTAAATACCATATAATTAATGATTATTTAACATTTGATTTATATACAACCTGGCATTTTCATATCTTTTTTCTCCAAAACCATTAATTAATTTATATTTAAATCCATAGTTATTTAATTCATTTATATATATGTTGAATAATTTAATGCGGTTCTCACCTCCATTTTCCCTTAAAGGATCAGGTATCCATGGAATATCAATATCACATAATAAAAAAAGATCAATTTTCAATTTTGAAATTTCTTCTAATAGCCATGTTGGACAATCATTAAAAACCCATTGAAACCACACCTTTGTTATAATTAAATAAGTATCATAAAATAATACTTTGTTTGCTATTTTAACTTTTTCATTACTTAATTCTATTTGCTTTCTCGCAATTTTTTCAATGTCATCATATGTATAAGGTTTTTTTAAACCTGATATGTAGTCTCGTGCATATTCAGGGACATAACTTGTATTATAAAGAGATGACATGACAAGTGTCAATTCAGTTTTTCCGGTTGATTCAGGACCTGTTATAACAACTTGTTTAACTTCTTTTTGCACTTTCAATTAAATATAAATTAATCTAAATCTTTTTTCCACTGTAAATATCCTACAAAAGCCAATATGGTATAAACCAAAAACAATAGTACCGTTGGATATAATTCTTTATAAATATAAAGTCCTGCAGATACAGCATCAATTATGATCCAAAGAAGCCATTGTTCAATTTTTTTTCTAGCTAATAAATATGTTGCTACAATGCTAGCTGATGTTGTAAATGAATCCCAATACAGCAAATCTGATGGCGGAATGTTTATATGTTGAGGCAATTTTATTAAAACAATCGCCAGTAATACCCATATTAAAATAATTGAAATAACTGTTATTAACCAGCCTATTGCATCTAATTTACTAGTTTTTAAAAATTCTGAATTTTTAGAATTTTTTCCGAAAAGCCAATAATACCAACCATAAATGCTTATTATAACATAATAAACATTTAATCCCATATCAGCATATAAATTCGAATTAAAAAAAACGAAAATGTAAAAACCTGAGGTCAAGATTCCGAGTGGCCATAGCCAGATTTTTTGCTTTATTGAAAAGTATAAATACAATAAACCTGATATTGCGCCTAAACTCTCAATATAATTATCTTGAAACCATTCAATAAGCTGAGACATAACAAAGTTTGTTATTTCTTCTTACCTATTAGTTGTTGATACTTTTGAGAAGATTGCATTATTTTAAGGGCTTCTTGATAACCCTCATCAGTCATATTATATATTTCGTAGAATTCACTTGTATCCCAAATATCCCTGGCAATATAAGCTTTAATTAATAATTTAACATCTTCTCTATCGGCTTCAAATGCTTCATCGTTACAATCTAAGTCTTCTTTTTTCTTGGCAAATGCAATTAGATCATCAACCAAACTTTCATCAGGATTAAAATTAATTTTAAATTCGTCAAAACTGTTATATTTCTTAGTCAGTGATTTTCTATTATCGTCAACATAATTTAGAATAAACCTATTTAAAATACCTTGACGAATGATAGTTCTATAATAATCTGAAGATGATGTTGTATCTAGAGGGATAAAATAATCGGGCATAATTCCACCACCACCATATACTATTCTTTTATTAGTTAAAGTAGTAAATTTTAAAGAATCGGGAAAATGTATGCTGTCTTCATTCACTAATTCCCCATTATTATATCTATTAATAATATCTTCAGCATATTCCTCCTTATTTCCGTTTTCATAAGGTTTTTGAATTAATCTACCAGTTGGTGTGTAATATTTGGCGACAGTAAGTTTTAACATTGATCCATCAGGTAAATTAAAAGGTTTTTGAACCAATCCTTTACCAAATGATCTTCTCCCGATAATTACTCCTCTATCCCAATCTTGAATAGCTCCCGAAACAATTTCGCTTGCTGAGGCTGATCCTTCATCTATTAAAACAATTAATTGACCCTCTTCAAGCCTTCCTTCTGTGGTTGACATATAATCTCTTCTGGGACTATTAATACCTTGCGTGTACACAATTAGTTTGTCTTTATCCAAAAACTCATCAGCCAATTGAAATGCTACCTGAAGATATCCTCCTCCATTATTTCTTAGATCTAAAATTAAATGCTTAAATCCGGTATTATCGAAATTATCTAACGCTTTATAAAATTCATCAATTGTAGTTAATGAAAACTGGTTTAATTTAATATAACCAATGCTATCATCTACAAGATATGATGCATCTAAACTATAAATAGGAATATTATCTCTGGTAATAGTAAAATCTAATAATTTATCAACATGCTTTCGACTAATACTAACTTTTACTTTTGTACCTTTTGGCCCCATTAACCTATCCCGAACTTCCTTTGTTGAAATTCCAATTCCAGCGACATTTTCATTTTCAATTTTAACAATTCTATCACCAGCTTTAATCCCAACTTTCTCAGATGGTCCACCAGAAATTGGGTTTATTACATAGATTGTATCATATAAAACATTAAATTGAATGCCAATACCTTCAAAACCACCTTGCAAAGGTTCGTTCATTTCTTTTACTTCGTCTTGATCTAAATATGAACTATGAGGATCTAACTCTTTAACCATACCCTCAATAGCTACCTCAACCAATTTACTCGTATTTACGGTATCAACATAAAAAACATCTATATAACCTAAAACTTTACTAAGTTTAAATATTTGGCTATTTAATGACTGTGAATAAATAGATACAGGAAAACTTAATATTAAAATAAAAATTTTTAAATACTTAATCATTCTGAAATTGTATAAAGTTATTTCGTATTAATAATAATTGCTATTTTGAATATTCATACAAAAGTAAAAATCCTTTTTTGGATAACAAGAAATATAGTAAAATGTTATTCTTAATTAGAAGGATGTAGCAAACTGCACTTCTTTTTCAGTTGTATTGCCTAACTTATCAAGAGCTTTTATATTAATAGAAATATCACTTCCCCGGGCAAAATTATCAATAATTCCTGTAGATAATTTTTCAGGACCTCCATTTAATGAGTATAATATTTTTTCAAATCCAACATAATTATCAGTTGAAGATAAAAATAAAACCACATGTCCAGGATAGACATCAATTATCCCGCTATTTGTATCTTTTTTACCGATTGGAACAATGCTGTATCTGGCAAATATTTCAGGGCCAGTATCATCAACAATAACTACCAGTTCATTTTGGTTTCTATTGTTAACATTATCTACTCCAGTATAATAAATATTATGCACTCCTTGTGTTTCAAGAGTAAATGGTTCAGTATATTCCTGCATCTGGCCATCATCAATTTTATATTCAATTTTACTTACACCTGACTCAGGATCTTTTCCTAATAAATTTATTTTTGAATTTTTACTAATAAATATTGTGTCTCTGGATACGAACATAGGACCAATAAAGTTATAATCCAATTTTGGACCAGATAAATCAATATAAGGAATATCAACTGTTGTATTAGATTGGCTATTATCATAACTTTTATTATTTACATTATCAACTGCATAGGTCTTGATATTCAAGTTTCCTTCGCTATTATCTAAGTAGAATGGTTTATCATATTTTATATATTCTCCACCATTCATGGAATAAAAAACTTCTTTTACGCCGGCTTTATTATCAAAGGTGGTGATTTTAAACTTGGTCCTTCCCGAAGAATATTCTACACCATTTGAAATAAAACTATTACCAAGAAGCTCTTCAACTATTGTTGGTGCGGTTTTATCTACGTATAAATTATAAGTAATAGCAGGTTCCTCATTTTTGATTTTATCAACTGAATAATATCGTAAAGTATGTTCACCCTGACTAAGAACAGCCATTTTAAGAAGATATTTATAAAGCATTAACTGACCACTATCTATTTGAAAATAAGTTGCAAAAACACCATTATCATCTGTAGATATTATTTTAATCTTAGATCGGGGAGAAAAAACATTTTCAAAATTATCTCCAATGAATTCTAATGTTGATTTAGGAGAAGATCCATCAATAATAATAGTAACCGATTTTAACTTTTCAACATTTCCAACATTATCAACCGCATAATACTGAATATAATTTTCTTTTTCATCGGTTAATTTAATTTTTTCAGAATACTTCATATACGAACCTTTATTAAGGGAAATATAAATACTTTCTACTCCAGAAAGCGCATCCACAGAAACAATTTCAATTTCAACACCAGGTTTTGAATATAATTTACCATCTTTTTTATAAACATAGGCATCTCCATATTTCAAAGATGAGAAAGGAGGTTTACTATCAGTATATACCTCAAAAATAATATCCTGAAGGGGGTATATGGTCTGCTTAGTGGATGTGTCAACAGCCCAAGGTGATCTTACAGTATTTTTCCCTTCTGTATCAAAATACATCGGATTTGTGTATTGTTTTGAGACCTCACTGTTTAACTTAAACTTTTGAGCGTTTCCATCCTCTGAAGTTGATAACCATAAATACACTGGCAGATCTTTATTTACGAATAATTTACCTTCAGGGGAAGCATAAACATTTTTACTATGATTTAATGGTTGCTGAGAATATATTCCAGAAAATACCATTATTGAAATGAATAAAAAAATAATACGATTCATACCTGTTAAATTAAATAGCTTTTTTCCTTTATTCGTAAAAAATCCTAATCGGTTTCAATAAATTCAAAATCAATTTTTAAATTATTGTTCAATGCAAGGCCTTCATCGTACATATCTTCGTCATCCTTATGATAATACCACCTAACTTTTAAACTTGTTTTATTTCTTACATCCTGTAAAATAGATAAAATATTTGCTATTTGTTTTGAAGAAGCTGTGTTTATATAATTTAATTTAAACTCAAATGAAGTCATATCATTAGGGTCTAGTTTATATTCATCAAGCCAGTCGAAAATAGGTAAATAATATGGAACTGGATCATCGGCATAAGAATTACCCGATATCTCAAAGATATTATTTTCTTTGTCCAGTTTTACTCCTGGTGAATCTTCTCTTGCCTCAATTAGTAAGGCTTCCATATCAATTAATTTTAATAAATTTCACTTAAATCTAATACTTTTAACTCAAAAACCAATAAAAATATTCAAATAATAAATATTAAACAATATAATATTTTACTTTTTTCATTTTAACCCAATAAAATTATAAAAGTTTCAATTTAATTAATTTTGAAACCAATGATTAAAATATCATCTAATTGAGAAAACTTGCCTTCCCGCCAATTTAATAATGTTTTGTCTAATATTTCACTTTGCTCTTTAAAAGGAAGTTGATGAATCTCTAATAATAGCTTTCGAAAATTAGTGAAAAAGAATTTTTTATTTTCTGGTCCACCCAATTGATCAATATATCCATCGGAAAATATATAAACTGTTGTTGGGCTATCAATTAATACCTCATGGTTCGTGAATTCTCGTTTATCTTCATAAAAAATCTGCCCGCCAATTGATTGATTATCACCTTTTATACGATGAAATTCATTATTTTTAATATATACTATTGGATTTTTTGCTCCTGAGAATTCTATCTTTTTATCTTTTTTATTTACCAAGCATAAAGCAATATCCATACCATCCTGTACTTCTGATTTATCATCTTGTTTTAACTCAGCAATAATGCCTTTATGTAAATACTCAAGAATCTCACTTGGTTTCTTAATACCATGACTAATAATTTCATGCAATATATTGTATCCAATCATCGACATCAAAGCTCCAGGAACCCCGTGTCCAGTACAATCTACAGCAGCAACAATAAATTCATTATTGGTAGTGTCATCTATTCTTTTTTCGTAAAATTTACTTTTTGATTTAGAAAGCACTGATCTTAATTTTGTATCAGAAAACCAATAAAAATCTCCACTAACGACATCTCTTGGCCTGAAATAGGTCATAGAATCTTCAATATAAGCTGAAAACATATTTTTCGGCGGCAGTATGGCATTTTGTATCCTCCATGCATAATTAATGCTGTTAGTTATGCTTAAATTTTGTTTTTTTATCTCATCACTTTGTATTGTAATTTTAACATTTTGCTCAGATAAAAGGGTATTTGATTTCTTTTTCATTATATATCCCCTGTATATTATAAAAGCAATAATTAATAAAAATAATGAAAGTCCAATAAATATTATTCTTGTTAGCGCTGCGTTTTTCAACCTTGCATCCTGCTCTTTCATTATCATTTCATCAAGTTGTCTCTGCTTCGTTAATAGATCAACTTGTAATTCTTTTTCCTTTCTAATCTTCTCAACAACTTTTAATGAATCTTCAGTAGTTTTTAGTACTTCCTCAGTAGCTTTCTTCTCACTTATAGCCTTTTGAGTAATTCCCTCCATCTTTTGAATTTCCTGTTTATTTTTTTTCTCACTCTCTTCAATTTGCTTTTCTTTTATAAATTTATCCAAGGAAGAAAACAGGTTATAATATTCAAATGATTTCTCAGTGTTGCCAATATATTTATAATTTTCAGCCAACATGCCATAAGCTCTTTTCATTAAACTAACTTCATTATTTTCTTTAAATATATCTAAAGACTCTAATAGTTTTTTATTTGATTCATCTATCTTATTTAAATATTTTAAGACGTGTGCAATATTTAGAAGTTCAGAGGCAATTTCTGTTTTATTTC
>CAZBZX010000126.1:0-10669 GCA_964496465.1 uncultured Bacteroidales bacterium | reverse complement strand
CGCCAGGTGTTTCATTACATCGTGAGTTTGAATTACTTGTAAAAACCGGAATTCCAGAATTAGAGGTAATTAAACTGGCAACTTATAATGGAGCAAAAGCACTACATATCTTTGAGGAAACTGGCACAATAGAAGCTGGAAAGGAAGCAGATTTAGTTGTTTTAAATGCTAATCCTGTTGTGAATATTAAAAATACAAGAGAAATTGATTTTGTGGTTAAGAAAGGCGTAATTTATTATCCTTCTGATTTACTATCTAAATAAAAATATAGAGAATAATTTTCTTAATCTGTTTATACTCTATCTATTCAATTTTTCCATGATGGATTAGAAATTACTATTTGTATATTTAAGACTGAGAAAATATTACTAAATTTGTTGAGGAAACTTCAAAATCCTTAAAAAATGAGGATAAAAAAAATAACATACCTGTTATTATTTGCAGGCATTTTAACTACTAATTGTAATTCACAAAATAATACAAAAAAAGCTATGGAAGAGCAACAACATACCATCGATCGGGAACCATATGCGGCTGGGCGATTTTATTCTGGAAACAAAGAAGAACTGGAAAAGCATCTTGAAAATTTATTTGCGAATGCTCTACCTAAAAAAAATGATGATGAGGTTTGGGCAATCATTGTTCCCCATGCTGGCTATGTATATAGTGGTGAGGTAGCTGCAACGGGAATTAATCAAATTGATTTAAATAAAGAATATAATCACATTTTTATTATTGGATCAAGTCATACGACCTCTTTCAAAGGCGCTTCAATATATTGCCAGGGAAATTATATTACCCCTTTAGGCATAGTTAAAGTGGATATTGATTTTGCAAATAAATTGATTAATGAAAACAGCATTTTTCAGTGTTATCCAGATGCTCATCTTTATGAACATAGCCTGGAAGTTCAATTACCGTTGCTTCAATATAAAATGAAGAGGGATTTTAATATAATACCTATAGTAGTTGGTTCACAATCGAAAGAAAACAGCAAGAAAATAGCAGATGCGTTATTTCCTTATTTTACTGAAGATAATCTATTTATAATAAGTTCTGATTTCTCTCATTATCCTGATTATAAAGATGCATGCGATGTTGATAAAGCGACTGCAGATGCCATTTTATCGAATGATCCTGACTTGTTGCTACAGACACTAAAAGGTAATGAAGCTAAAGGTATTTCGGAATTGGCAACAAGCTTATGCGGGTGGACATCAGTACTTACTCTTTTATATATGACTGAACAAATAAAAGATATGGAAGTGGAACTTTTACAATATAAAAATTCTGGCGATACTCGTTATGGTGACAAGGAAAGGGTAGTTGGATATAATTCTATTATGTTTTCAACCAAAAAATCTATAACGGCAAATCAGGAAGATAAAGGATTTATGTTAGATAAGGAGGATAAGGAATTTTTATTAAACCTGGCAAGGAACACAATAAATAATTACATAATTAAGGGAAAAATTCCAAAAATTGATAAAAATGAAATCCCAGAAAATGTTAAAACCAAATGTGGTGCATTTGTTACTTTAAATAAAGATGGACAATTAAGAGGATGCATTGGTCGTTTTGGGGAAGAGCAGCCATTATTCCAGGTAGTTCAGGATATGGCTATTGCTGCCTCAACTCAAGATACGCGTTTTCCAAGAGTAACAGAGGATGAGTTGACTGATATTGAAATTGAAATTTCTGTATTAACACCGTTAAAAAAAATAGGATCGATTGATGAATTTGAATTGGGAAAACATGGAATATATATTAAAAAAGGATATACATCCGGTACATTTTTACCCCAGGTTGCTGACGGAAGAAAATGGACAAAAGAAGAATTTTTAGGATATTGTGCCAGAGATAAAGCTCATATTGGATGGGATGGATGGAAAAATGCTGATTTATATACCTATGAGGCCATTATTTTTCATGAGAAAGAATTGAAAAAATAGAAAATCTATTAGGTATATGAATACTGCTTACGCCCTAATACCAATAAGTATATTAGTATTATTCTTTTATACTATTTCTTTTTTAATATCTCGTCTTGAAATTATTACTAAAACTACCCATCGGAAAATCTGGAATGTTCTTTTACTTATAACTTTTTTTATTACGGCTTTATTGGGTTTGTTTCTTGCTATAAAAGTTAATTATAAACTTGAAATACCTGCTTTTGACAACTATTTAAAATGGCATGTCGATTTTGGGATTGGGATGGCATTTATTGCAATTTTTCATATTGTCTGGCATTTAAATTATTATCTCAAAATTTTAAAAAGTAGTAAAAGCCTGACTAAATCGATATTAAGAATTAATGAACCTGTTAATTCAATCTATATAAAAATTTTTGCTTTTTTATTGGGGATGATCACTATTGTTTCCCAAGTTGTAATTATTCGCGAGTTTTTAGTTGTTTTTTTTGGCAATGAACTGGTAATAGGAGTAATATTGACTAACTGGATGTTAATTACAGCCATAGGTTCCTATTTTGGTAAATATGTAAAAATAAAATTTCAATATATACAATTATTTATAATATTTATATTAATTATTTGTGTTCTCCCAGTAATTACAGTCTTTTTAATCAGTTATCTTAAAAATTTTGTTTTTACGATTGGAGCTATGCTCAGTATTTTAGATGTGTTGATTTATTCTTTTTTGTTATTGCTTCCGTTTTGCCTGAGCAGTGGAATGATTTTTACAATTCTTGCAGGTTTTTATTCTGATGCAGAAAAAAAGAATTTAAGTACTAGCATATATTCATTTGAATCAATTGGAAGCCTTACCGGAGGACTGCTTACAGGGTTTGTATTGATCTATTTATTTTCAGGAATAAAAAGTCTGTTGTTAATTTCCATAGTTAGCTTACTTGTTGTGTTGTATATTGCATTTAAGGAAAGGAAAAAGAAAATCAGGTTTGTTACAATTCTCATAATTATATTATTTTCCGCACTGTTTTTTTCTAAAATAGATCGATTCCTTAGGCAATTTACATATATAAATCAGGAAATTGAACATATAAAAGACACTCCATATGGGAATATTACTATTACGGAGCATGCAGAACAAAAAAATGTTTTTATAAACGGAAATTTATTATTTGATACTGAGAATACGATAAATAACGAGGAATCTGTTCATTATGCAATGGTTCAGATTGAAAGGCCAGATAATATATTACTTATATCAGGAGGATTGTCTGGTCAGTTAAAAGAAATTTTAAAATATAAGGTTAAAAGGATTGATTATGTTGAAATAAACCGTTGGTTGTATGATTTATTGAAAGATTCTATTCGGGAATTGAAAGATGATCGGGTGAAAGTGTTTATTAACGATCCTCTTGTTTATTTAAAAGAGGCCAGCCTAAAATATAATGCGATAATCATTAATATTTCAGAACCTAATACGCTTGAACTAAATCGTTATTTTACTATGGAATTTTTTGAACTAGTAAAAACCAGGGTGGTTAAAAATGGAGTACTTTCTTTTAAATTATTATCATCAATGAATTATATGAGTGATGAAGAACTTGAGATGAGCTCATCGATATATAATACGCTTAGTTCTGTATTTGAAAATGTTACATTGATTCCTGGAGAAAATAATTATTATATAGCTTCCGATAATGATATATCTATAAATATTGCTGGAATAATAAAAGATAAAGGAATTGATAATGAATATGTAAATCAGTATTATATTAATGATTATTTACTGAAAATGAGAAGTGAATCCATTGAAGATAGTTTTTTAAAGAATACGGATTTAAATGTTGATTTTAAACCAGTTTTATATTATAATCAAATAAAACACTGGATGAATTTTTTTCCTGGCAGGTTCTGGATTTCTGGTATTCTAATATTGGTTGTTTTCATTTTTTTTATCATAAAATCAAATCATTTAACATTGGCCATGTTTACGGCCGGTTTTTCAGGTGCTGCATTAGAAATAATACTGATTTTTGGATTACAGGTATTGTTTGGAAATATATATCAATATACAGCTTTAATTTTTGCAGTTTTTATGGCAGGTCTTGCTGTTGGGGCAAATTGTTCTGATCGATTTTTTAAAAAATATAATCTCTCCGTACGCCGAATTCATTTCATGATCGCTTTAAAAGCTATTATTTCAGCTATATTACTTATTGTATTACATCACATAGGATTAGGTCAACTTGTTGTATATATTATTTTTATAATGATGATTGCACTTATTGGTTTTGCAGTAGGAGCAGAGTTCCTGTCAGTTTCAAAAATCCAACAAGGAACTTATATTGAAGTTTCAGGCAATACATATAGTTATGACTTATTAGGGGCATCATTTGGGGCATTGCTTACAAGTTTGTATTTAATTCCGGTTCTTGGGATTGTAAATGCTGCAATTATAATTGGAATTGTAAATATTTTTATGATATTATTCTTAACTTTAAAAGGCAAAGAGTGATTGAGTATGAATAACCGGAGAGACTTTATAAAGAAGGGAATGATTGGTGTTGGGGGCCTGACCCTGTGTAAATACGGTTTTTGTTCCTTCCCTGTTTTATCTAATAATTCAACTGGTGAAGAATTATGGAAATGGAGCAAAGAAGGTCTTTATTACACGCCAACACCTAAGGGCGTAAAATGCTTAATTTGTCCAAATGAATGTACAATAAAAGAAGGCGAAGAAGGTGATTGCCGTAACAGGATTAATCATGGTGGCAAACTTTATTCAATTGCATATGGTAATCCATGTGCAATTCATATCGACCCTATAGAGAAAAAACCGCTAAATCATTTTTATCCTAATTCAACTGCATATTCAATTGCTACAGCAGGGTGCAATCTGGCATGTTTAAATTGTCAGAATTGGACTATTTCACAAGTAAATCCCAAGCAAACCCGAAATTACGATTTAATGCCGGAAAAATTGGTGAATGAAGCTTTGACCAATGGTTGTAAGTCCATTGCTTATACTTATTCAGAGCCTATTTCGTTTTACGAATATACATTGGATTCGGCTAAAATTGCACGCGAAAAAGGAATAAAAAATGTACTGGTAACAGCTGGATACATCAATGAAGAGCCGTTACGTAATTTTTGTAAATATATTGATGCTGCTAATGTAGACTTGAAATCATTTAGTAATGAAATATATTTAAAGCTGAATGGTGGAAAATTACAACCTGTTTTAAATACTCTGAAAATTATGGCAGAGGAAGGAGTTTGGCTAGAAATAACAAACCTGGTAATTCCTAGTTGGACTGATGATTTTGATATGATAAAAGAAATGTGTGATTGGCTTTATAATAATGGATTAGATGAATATCCTTTGCATTTTAGCCGTTTTCAACCTTCGTACAAACTTACACAATTACCACCCACACCAGTGAATGTGCTGAACAAAGCTCGTGAAATTGCCAAAAAAGCCGGGCTAAAATATGTGTATATTGGGAATATTCCGGGATCAGAAGCACAAAATACATATTGTCCGAAATGTAATAAAATTTTGATCGAACGAAAAGGATATTCTATACTTCAAAATAATATCGAAAGAAGTTCCTGTAAATTTTGTGGGGAAAAGATTGCTGGAGTGTGGGAATAATAAAAAAGCTGTCCAAAAAATCGAACAGCCTTTTTAACCATAAAAAAACTACTTTTACTAAACCTTAACCTATGAAATTTTAATTGTTTTTGGTCCTTTTTCTTTTTCCTCTTCTTTTTTAGGGATTAGAATATTTAAAATCCCATCTTTATGCGTAGCTTTAATTTTATCAGCATCAACTCCATCAGGAAGTGAAAATGATCGTTTAAATGAACTGTAATTAAATTCCCTACGGATATAATTTTCTTTTTTTTCTTCGTTTTCCACTTTCTTTTCAGAAGAAATTTCTAATAAATTATTATGCATATCAATTTTGAAATCACCTTTTGAAAGACCAGGTGCAGCTACTTCAATTTTGTATTCATCTTTACCTTCAGCCACATTAACAGAAGGCATGGATGTATTTGATGAATAATCATCAAAGAATCGTGATAATGTATCATTACCGAAAAATTCGTTTACGAATTCAGGTAAAAAATTACTTCTGTTGTAAATTCTTGGTAACATGACTATTTCCTCCATATTTTAGTTATACATTTTAATTTGTTTACATTATTTAGCAGTCAATTTTTATACCAGTTACTTTTGAATGGTATATTTATGTCAATATGGCGCATTTTCTTAATTTTAACGCCAAAATGACATACAAATAAAATTTTTATTGATTATTTTTGACTACAGGACGAGTGAATGAAACTAGTTTCTAATAACTCTTCTTACAATAAATTTTTTGTTTTTATACCTTCCATAAAAGATTATATCTTGGGATAATGCTACTTTAAAGTCGACTTAATTTCCAATGAATTATTAAATAAATTCGATTAAAAAGTAATCTTATTTAACTCTTCCATTATATCATAAGTTTTACAGGATGTTTCACCATAATCTATTTCTATTTTCCCAATCTTGGCAGCAGCTTCGTGAGCAAAGTTTTTTAAATTTTCATTTCTTGCACCTATAGCAATCAAAGCATTATTCATTCCTTCTTTTGCCCTGTTTGCAGAAGTTTGTATTTCGTGTTCAATTTGTTTTACATAGGGGATAAAAACTGTATCTACAGCAACTTTATCTTCTTTGGCTAAATAAGTCAACATGGAAAATCCCGTACGTTTAATATATTCAATTTCGCATTGTGTCCATTCTAGCATTTTTTCCATCCGAAATTGGGTTTCAAAAACACATCTGGCAAAGTAATCAGCAATCATGTAATAATCAATTTCGTTTACCCATTTATCAATAGTGCTTTCACTTATTTTATCTGGTTCAGCTATCATGGTAGCCAAAATCCGGGCATCTGTATTTCCTGTTTCCCAAAGTTGTTTAGCCAATTCAAGATCTTTCCCTTCTATTCCTTCTGGTGATATTATTTCTTTTTTTAGTTCATTTAAATTAGCAAAACTTACTCCGTAAAGATTGTCACAAGACCCTTGACGCCTATAAATTTTTCTATTTTGTTCTGTACCTAACGACTCAAGTTTATTTAAAATTTCAGTTAAAGTCATATATAGTAATTTTATAAAAGTGAAACAGTAAATTTATAAGGAAGTTCTTTAAAAATCCAGTTTTTATAGTAATTATTTTAATAAATCTGCAATTTATATATAAAAATGTTGTTTTCCACCTTGATTTTTAGAATTTTAGCGTCAGATAATAAAATGCTAATTATTTTAAGAATGTATAGGGGTAAATATAGATTAATCTGTTTTAATTAGTAAAATGGTTAATTTAAATTATTTGTAATATGAAAAAAATTATAGAAACTAGCACAAAACCAATGAACACATTTTGTTATGTAATTACAAAAAAGGTCATTATTTCTTTTAATTTTTATTTCATTGTGTCAAATAATTTTATTTTTAATGAAATTTTTAGATATGAGTAAAAAAGTAATTATTATAGGTTCAGGGATTGCTGGTATGGCTGCCGCAATCCGTTTAGCATTAAATAATTTTGATGTTTCTGTTTATGAATCAAATGAGCACCCTGGTGGAAAGGTGTTTCAAATTAAAAATTCAAATTATCGTTTTGATGCAGGACCTTCACTTTTTACCCTTCCTGAATTGCTCGATGAATTATTTGAACTGGCAGAAAAAAACAGAAAGGATTATATTAATTATTTTCGTACTCCAATTACATGCAAATATTTTTTTGAAGACAAAACTTCAATAAAAGCCTTTACAGAAGTTGAAAAATTTAAGCAGGAGGTTGAAAAATCGGGGATTAGCTCTAAATATCTAGGAAATTATTTAAAACATAACCGGTTTGTATTTGATAATATTTCAGGTATTTTTCTTCACAAACCAATTCACAGGATTTCAACATTTTTAACTTTTCATACTTTAAAAGCATTACTGAAATTACCAAAATACAGGATTTTTAAATCAGTACATACTGTAAATAAACACTTCCTAAAACATCCTAAACTTATTCAAATTTTCGATAGATATGTTACTTATGGCGGATCAAATCCCTACAAAGCACCAGGTATTTTAACATTAATTTCGCATCTTGAAAATAATTTAGGAGCTTATATGTTTGAAGGGGGTATGTATAATTTGGCCCCGGCTTTATATAAATTAGCCTGTGATGTGGGAGTTAAATTTTTCTTCAACTCAAAAGTTGATAAAATTATTTTAGATAAAAAGAATGTTTCCGGAGTATTAATTAACAGCAAAGAAATAAATTCTGATATTGTAATAAGCAATGCAGATGTGTTTTACACTTATAAAAACCTGTTATCTGAATACAACCTGTCTAATATATTTTTAAAACAGCCTTTATCATTATCAGCAGTTGTATTTTATTGGGGAATTAAGAAGAAATTTGATGATCTGGAACTCCATAACGTGTTTTTTAGTGAAAATTATAAAGAGGAATTTGATACTATATTTAAAAAGAAAGAAATATATCACGATCCATCAATATATTTATATATTTCTTCAAAAGTGCAACCTGGTGATGCTCCAGATAATCATGAAAATTGGTATGTTTCAGTATATGTTCCAGTAAACACAGGTCAGGATTGGAATACTTACCTTACTCAAATTAGAAAATATATTTTGAAAAAAATTAGTAAAAATTTGAATATAGATATTGAGCCTTTAATTGATTTTGAAAAAGTTGATGATCCTAGAATAATTGAAAAATATACATCTTCGTATAAAGGAGCATTATATGGCCCAAATTCAAATAAAAAAATGTCGGCATTTTTAAGACATCCTAATAATTCATCAAAAATAAAAGGATTATATTTTTGCGGTGGAACAGTACATCCTGGAGGTGGTATCCCTCTTTGTTTATTATCAGCAAAAATTGTAAGTGATTTAATTGAAGAAAAATTTTCATAAAACTTTCATTAGAATTAATTGTTAATTTAAACAGTAAATGATTTTTAAAGTTAAAATGTATTTGAAAATTATCATAATTTATATATTTTGTTATCTTTACGACCCGAAAATCAAAACGTGTTATTAATCAAAAATTTATCAAATATGGAAAGAAAAATGTATCACAAATTGAAGATAACTTTTAGCGTGTTTTTAGTTTGTATATTTATTGGGGGAAATGCTCAGGAAGTTAATGATGCGATTCAGAAATTGCATGATGGGTTAGATATTATTAATGATGATCCTAATGGTGCTCTTAATATTTTGAATGAATGTATTTCGATGTGTGATGAAATTGGTCTAGATGCTGATGCGACTAAAATTGAAGCAGAAAATAGGATCCCTACATGTTATTATAAAATAGCTTATCAATCTTATAAGGATAAAAATATTGAACAAGCACTGGAAGGATTTATTAAAACAGCAGAGGTTTCAGAAAAATATGGTGATCTTGATACTAAAGATAAGGCTGAAAAATATATTCCAAAGTTATATTATACTGTTGCCAGCGGAAAATATAAAGATGAAGATTATCAAGGGGCAATTGATCAATATGCTAAAGCACTTGAGTTAGATCCAAATTATGCTAAAGCATATTATGGTCAGGCATTATCATATAGTAAACTTGAAAATAATGATAAATCTATAGAGGTATGTGATAAAGCTATTGAAGCAGCAATGCTTACAAATGATACCAAAACGTTGGAAAAAGCTGAACAAAAAGCACATTATATTTTATTACAGAAAGGATTAGATGAAAAATCAAAAGGCGAATATGAAAAAGCTATTGAGGTGTTTATAAAATCGCTTGAATATGACTCAAAATCAGCTGAAGCTTATTTTCAATTAGCCTATAGCTATAATAAAATTGAAAATTGGGATGATGCAATTAATTCAGCGAATAAAAGTTTAGAATTTGACGATGGTGATCAAGAAAAGAAAGCAAGAATTTATTATGAATTGGGAACAGCACAGGTTGGGAAAGGAGATAATGTTGTAGCATGTGAGGCATATAATAATGCTTTGTATGGAGCTTATATTGAATCAGCAAAATACCAAATTGAAGTTGTATTAAAATGCCAGTAATAGATATTTATTAAATTTTTTTAGAAAGCCTCTTTTATATTAAAAGGGGCTTTTTTAAACAAATAACTCCAAGGGGCTTGCCTCGGGGTTTCCTTATATTCTCCCCTGAATTTCAGGGGAGATGTAAGTCGAAAGACTGACAGAGGGATGAGAAATTGGAGATTCGGTTTTTGTTTAAAAAGTATCTTTTGAAACTGGCTATAGATAACGCATTAACTATTTTTAACTTTTATTGTTAAAAATAAAAATGAAATATATTTTTAATTCAGGTAAGATATTTTTATCTTTATTTACTCTTTTTTTATAACCAAAATATTTTTATAATGACTCTAACATTCAATAAACTAAGGCAACTTAAAGATAGTTTGCCTGACGGTAGTATGAAAAAAATTGCAACGAAATTTAATTTAAGTGAAGAAACAGTTAGAAATTATTTTGGAGCCGCGAATTACGATGGTGGCGACATAGCAGGTATCCATTTTGAACAGGGACCTGACGGAGGATTAGTTACTTTTAATGACCCAACTATAATTAACCATGCCTTAGAAATCTCTGAAAAGGAAGTTATTCTTTAGTCATCATTAAGAGAAAATTTTTTTAAATCCATTAGT
>CAZBZX010000125.1:2652-10686 GCA_964496465.1 uncultured Bacteroidales bacterium | reverse complement strand
TTCGCATTGGCGACAGCGAATGCAGTCTCCATATTTAATCACCATCGTCTCATTTTCTTTGTCATAGCTGATCGCGCCTGTGGGACAGTTGTCGATCACGAAATCCTTGCGGGAAAAATCGAATTCTGATTTGTCAAAGGTGATGTTTCCTCGCACTTCAGGAAAAGCACCGTATTCCAAAATGGGATTCTCGCTTTTACCATTGATCTGCATGGTGATGGCGTGAACTGAACAAATCTCAGCACAAATGCCGCACATCACACATTTTTCTGGATCAACATCCACAGAAGGCGGATTGACCATGCGTCCGTCTACAATCTCACCATTAATATGGGTGAGGGCGTCTTTAGGACATGCCGTTGGTCCCATCTGGCAGCCAACGCACTTGTCAAGGTCCCATGTCATCAGATAATGCCTGGTGACCATGGGCCGTTCAAGCGTCATTTCATGGTCAGTACGAAATTTGAGTGTCTTACCTCGAATGCTCATTTTAGCTCCTAATCCCTTTGAATCTCTTCAATGAGATTGTGATTATGGTCAAAGAGTTGTGAAAATCAGATAAAAAAATTCAATTCGTTTTCGCTAAACTGTTTATTAGTTAGTAAAAATTCTAGCCCATTATTTATAGATACTGGGTTATATAATACACCAAAAGGGTTAATGTTAGTATTAAATTTGAGATTCGTAAGTTTTTCACCTATATTATTCGAAAAACAAGAACCAATTAAAAGAATTTTTGATTGATAGGAAATTTTATTAGGATTTGGATCAATTTTTATTTCAGTACGGAAAGTATTCATAAAATTAAAAAAATCTGAGTATTAATAGTATTCAAAGGTAGTATCATTTTCCTTAAGAACGATAGAATTAATCCAATTAATAATATATGCAAAAACTTCACTATTGTTTAGATCATTATGTAATTCATGAAATTTACTTGGCCAAATTTTTACCTGGATATATGTAGAGTTTTGTCCAAATTTTACTGTTGCATTAGGAGAGGACACATTATCATCACTACCATGCATTACTAAAATTGGTATAGTAAATTTGTACTTCCTTGAAATTAAATACTTACCTGAATGACGCATTTCTTTTAATAGTCTAGATGTTAGCCTGTTATGGTTTAATGGGTCAGAAAAATAATCTTCCACTGCTGATGGATTATTTGTTAGATTGCTAACATTTAATATATACTTAAATGAAAACTTGGGGAAATATTTTTTCAAAAATTTTGAATAAGTACTATAGACATTATTCGATTTACCAGAAGGTTTTAGCCACGGAGAAGTTGCAATTGCGCAATTATATATTGAAGGATATTTCAATGCATTATAAAGTGCAATATTTCCACCCAACCCTTGTCCGTATATTATTTTTGGTATTTTAGGATATTCTTTTTCTGCTTTTGAAACCAGCAATTTTGCATCTTTAATAAGCTGGTCAAAATTATCTACATAACCTTTCTTACCATCCGATTTTCCATGCCCGCGATAATCCATAGTAAGAACTGCAATCTGCTTTTCAACAAATTTCCATGCCCATCGTTCATATCTGCTGCAGTGTTCACCTACATCATGCAATAAAATAATTACAACCTTTGGTAATTCATCGGGACACCAGCATTGCGAAAAAAGGCATTTTTTATCGTACGATTTAAAATAAAATTCAAATTGCTTCATTTCTTTTAAACACCAAACACAATCTTTTACTCAATAATTATAAATTTGTTACTGAAATATAAATTTAAAAAAAATGCAGGAAACCATAACAATAAAAACATATAATCGTGAAGGGCTTTATGATATTACCGGAAGTGTAAAAAATATTGTATCAAAAAGCAATGCAAAAAACGGTATAGTAAATATTTATGTACAAGGAGCCACAGCAGGAATTATGATTCAAGAAAACTGGGACGAATCTGTTCAAACAGATGTAATAAATTTATTGCGAAAACTTATTCCTCAAGGAGTTTGGCTGCACGACAACCAAGATGGAAATGGCGATTCCCATTTAAAAGCTGGCATTGTTGGACCAAGTGAAACAATTCCTATAATAAATGGTGCAATGGGATTATCCACCTGGCAAAATATTTTTTTATGTGAGTTTGACGGTCCTAGAAATGAAAGAAGGATTGTGGTAACAATTATGATTGGTCAATAAACTTCAAATTTCGCATGATGTTTAGATAGCCTGTCCTTAAAATGGCAGAATCTTTAAATAATTGGTTAAATTCTTCTTCTGTGATATTATTCCAATCTTCCCTTGAATAAATTAAAACCTCCGGTTTTAGTTTAAATTCTTCAACTTCAGTTGGTTTTGCATGCTTTTCATTCCACGGACAAACATCCTGGCAAATATCGCATCCATAAATCCAGTCATTAAATTTTCCTTTTAATTCCTCCGGAAAATCACCTTTTGTTTCAATGGTTTTGCAAGCAATGCATTTTCGGGTGTCGATAATTCTTGGCCCGATAATAGCATTTGTAGGACAGGCATCAATACATTTGGTACAATCTCCGCAATAATCGTTTATTGGTTTATCGCACTCAAGTTCAAGGTCAACAATTATTTCTCCAATAAATACAAATGAGCCATATTCTTTATTTATAAGAACTGAATGTTTTCCAATCCAGCCCAGGCCAGATCTAGCAGCCCAAGCTTTTTCGAGTACCGGGGCAGAGTCGATAAATACCCGACCATTTATTTGTTTATTTAATGATTTAATGAATTTGAATAATTGATTAAGTTTATTCTTTACAACAATATGATAGTCTTTCCCATAAGCATATTTTGAAATTTTCGGAATTCCTGGCTTTTGTTTTTCTTCCGGATAATAATTTAGTAAAACAGAAATTACTGATTTTGCATTTTCAACTAAATTTCCTGGATCAACTCGTTTTTCGAAATTGTTTTCCATGTATTTCATTGATCCATTCATTCCATTATCTAACCATTTCTGCAAATGAATTTCGTTTTCTTTTAAATAATTAGCTTCAGAAATTCCGCAAGCACAAAAGCCGAGTCGTTTGGACTCAGATTTTATCAGCTGTGTATATTCTTGTTTGGTAGTCAAAATTAGTTTGGAATAAATTTCTACAGTAAATATAAAAATTTATTAATTTACCTCGCTTTGTAGTATTTGATTGTTTCTTCTTCATAAAAACATAATCAATAATTTCAAACCCCTTAATAAGGGGCTTTATAAGTATATCTTTGTGATCATATTTTATATTTTGAACCAATATTGCATTCAGCCCTCCTTTTTAAAGTAATTGCCTAATATATGGCACAAAATCATTACGTTTGTTATACTCCAACATATTTGTGAATATTTTATATTGATTTTTAATTAAAGTATTAGTATTCCGCTGTAAAAAATTAAATAGCAATTACTATCTAAATGATTACAGCGGAAGATTTTGGCTGAGCCAAAACTCCGGACTTCACACGGTAAAAGCGTGATTGTCCGGGGATATTAATAATTAGGCCCTTCAGGCCTTATAAAATAGATTTATTTATTTTAAATAATATTTTAGTCCGTAGGACTTTTATATTTGTAGAATTTAAATATCAAAATTTTAAGCGTTCCACGAATTGCGACTGATCAGGGCTTTAAAGTTGTATGGAACGCAAATACCAGCCAATATAAAAAACTCTTATGAATCAGTAATATAAAATTTTGTTAAAGATTGTAAAAATGCCCTTAACTAGGAAATGACTCTTTTTAAGGAGGGTTGGATAGTCAAAAAAATATTAATAACCCAAATCTTGAAGAAAAAAAATAAAGAGGGGGTCAATTAAACCTTATATAATTTAATTTTACAATAACCCCAATTCTAATTTAGCCTCATCGCTTAGCATACTTTGGTCCCAGGGCGGGTCAAAAGTTAATTTCACATCCACTTTCTTCACTTCGCTTACCGCTCCCACCTTCACATATACATCAGACAGCATATCATCAACCATAGGACAGTTCGGGGCAGTTAAAGTCATTTCAATATTTACGTTCTTATCATCATCCACATCAATCTCATAAATTAATCCTAAATCGTAAATATTTACAGGTATTTCAGGGTCGTATACATTTTTTAATGCTTCAACTATTTTCCCTTCCAGTTCCAACATATTTTCTGCCATTATACTATTTTTTATAATAACAATTCAGATAAGAAATTGTTATTTATCTTCCTTTGCCTGATAGGCCAAAGCATACAGTTTCATTTTTTTAATCATTGCCAACAAACCATTTGACCTGGTTGGAGATAAATTCTCTTTTAAGCCAATTCTTTCAATAAAAAATAAATCTGCATCCAGAATTTCTTTTGGTCTACGTGCTGAAAGAACTTTAATTAAAAGCGTAATAAGTCCTTTTGTAATTATAGCATCGCTATCGGCCATATAAAATATTTTGCCACCGGCATATTCGGTATGCAACCATACTTTCGACTGGCAGCCATCAATTAAATTATCATCCGTTTTGTGCGCTGGTGAAAGTGGAATTAACTCTTCACTTATTTGGATAAGGTAATTGTATTTGTCCATCCAATCATCAAAAGCACTAAATTCTTCAATTACCTGGTGTTGTATTTCTTCAATTGTCATCATTAATTTTTCAAATTCAAATTAAAAACATTATAAAAACATCTGTTTTACCTTTTGTAACGCTTCACAAAAAAAATCTATTTCTTCTTTTATATTATAAAAAACTATGGAAGCCCGAATAGTGCCATCAATATTAAAATGCTTCATTACAGGTTGCCCGCAATGTGTTCCTGTTCGAACAGCAATTCCCAGCTTATCCAAAACCATTCCTGCATCCATGTAATGAATTTTCTCAAGCAAAAATGAAAAAATACCAATTTTTTTCTTTGATGTTCCATAAATAATCAATCCTTCTATTTGATTTAATTTATCAAAAGCATAGTGTAAAAGTTCTTCTTCGTACTTTTGAATTTCATCAAATCCAATATCCTGAAGATATTCCATCGCTTTTGCCATTCCAATTGCTCCAATATAATTGGTTGTTCCGGCTTCGAATTTTAAAGGAATATCCTGATATGTAGTTTTTTCAAACGTAACCCTTTCAACCATATCTCCTCCCCCTTGAAAAGGTGGCAATTCTTCCAGCCATTTCTCTTTTCCATAAAGCACACCTATACCGGTTGGCCCATATAATTTATGTGCAGAAAAAACTAAAAAGTCACAATCCAATTCCTGAACATCAATTTTCTCGTGTTGAATACTTTGTGCAGCATCTATCATTATAGGAATGCTATATTGATGCGCTTTTTCTATAATTTCTTTTATCGGGTTTATTGTACCTAAAATATTCGATACATGAGTAATAGCAATAATTCTTGTTTTATCTGTAATTATCTCATCAAGTTTATCTAATACAAGTTCGCCCGTATCATCAAATGGAATTACTTTAAGCTTAGCATTTTTTCTTTCACATAACATTTGCCAGGGAACAATATTAGCATGGTGTTCCATTTCCGAGATAATAATTTCATCGCCTTCTTTAATGTATTTTTCACCAAATGAAAAAGCCAATCCATTAATTGATCCGGTTGTACCACTGGTAAAAATAATTTCCCTGGTTGATATAGCATTAATATAATTTCTTACAATCTCGCGGGCATTTTCATAAGCATTAGTCGCCTGCTCACTTAGATGATGAATTCCCCTGTGAATAGTCCCATTCCTGAAGTTGTGAAAATCATTTACTAAATCAATAACAGCTTTTGGCTTTTGCGTTGTGGCTCCATTGTCAAAATAGACTAATGGCTTGTTATAAACCTTTGTAGATAAAATTGGGAAATCCTGTCGTATTTTATTAATATCGAATGACAACGTATTAAGCTTTTTAATTTTCTTCGAAGGTAAAAAAACAATAAATTATGAAGATTTCAAAATTATTTTCCGCAATGCATCGAACAATTATTACATCTTGATAATTCACCTCTTAAACGCATAGTAACAAGCTCATTAATTCTTTCTCTTAAAGGTTCAATTTTAATTTGCTTAATCACATCGTTGGCGAAACCATTCATCAACATTAATTTTGCTTCATTTTCGCTTATTCCTCTTGATCTTAAATAAAACATAGAATCTCCATTCAATTGGCCAACAGTTGCTCCATGACTACATTTTACATCATCTGCATATATTTCTAACTGAGGTTTTATGTTCATTTTGGCATCATCAGAAAGTAAAATGTTGTTATTTGCTTGAAATGCTTCCGCTTTTTGGGCATCCTTTGCAACATAAATTTTACCATTAAAAGCGCCGGTTGAATTATCATCCAATACTCCTTTAAACAGTTGGTTACTGAAACAATTTGGTTTTAAATGTTCAATTAGTGTGTAATTATCAATATGTTGTCCCTGATCCAGTAAATACAAACCAGCTGTAGTATTTGAACATCCTTCCCCATCAAGTTTTATATTCACATTATTTCTTACCATACCTCCATGTAAAGTAACCGTATTTAAAAAAATATTGCTTTCTTTTTCCTGATACACATATGAATGCGAAATTTGAGTGGTTGCCATATGTTCATTCTGCAGCCTTGTAAAATCTAAATTTGCATTACTGCCAACATAAATTTCAGCAACCTGGTTTGTTAAAAACCGTTTATGTGATAAACTATGATCACAAACAATTATTTTAGCATCGGCATTTTCTTCAATAATAAAAAGATTTCTATGCTGAATTAATAAATCGTTTTCCGACATAGAAATATTAACTACCTGAATTGGTTTTTCGAGAACAATCTTTTTAGGCACATAAATAAAAATGCCATCCAATGCGAAAGCAGTATTTAAAGCCACTAAACTTTCTTTGTCATCAAATGCATATTGACGATAATGTTTTTTAACAAGCTGAGGCATTTCTTCTGCAGCTTTTGCCAGGCTTCCAATTATCAGACCATTTGAATATTTTTTTAATGGATTATCCCTGTCAAAATAAAAACCATTTAATAAAAAAACAGTTTCTGTTTCTAATTCAGGCACATCGCATTTAAAAACATCTTCTGCATTGAAATTTATTTTTTCCGGATCGAATAAATATTTATACTCTACATTAAAAGCAGAAGTTAAGTCAGTATATTTATAATTTTCGTTTTTCTTTGTAGGGATTCCTAAATTTTTAAAATTTAATAATGCATCAGTTCTAGGGGTATTAATTATCGCATTTCCCCTATTCTCAATTAGTTTCTGGTTTTCTTTAAATAAAGAATTAAAAAAATCAGGATTATATATTATTTCAGTTGTTTTGCTCATTATAAAAACAATTATTCAATTCCGTATACCTCGTTTTTTATCCAGTCGTAACCCTTTTCTTCAAGCTCAAGAGCTAGTTCTTTTCCACTGGATTTTACAATTCTTCCATTAAACATTACATGCACATAATCTGGAACGATATAATCCAATAACCTTTGATAATGAGTAATTACAATAGTTGCATTATCCTTTGTTTTTAACTTATTAACCCCATTGGCCACTATTCGTAACGCATCAATATCTAATCCAGAATCCGTTTCATCTAATATGGATAATTTAGGCTCGAGCAAAGCCATTTGAAATATTTCATTTTTCTTTTTTTCGCCACCAGAAAAACCTTCATTTACCGAACGATTCGTTAGTTGCGATTCTATCTCAACCATTTCCTTTTTTTCTCTCATTACCCTTAAAAAATCAGAAGCTGATAGAGGCTCTAATCCTAAATATTCTCTTTTTTGGTTTAAGGCAGTTCTCAAAAAATTTACCATGCTTACTCCTGGAATTTCAACTGGATACTGAAATCCAAGAAATATACCTTCACGCGCCCTATTTTCCGGGGATAATTCCAGTAAATCCTTTCCAAAATAAGATACTTTTCCAGTAATATCATATATATCTTTTCCTGCCAAAACTGCTGCAAATGTACTTTTGCCAGAACCATTCGGGCCCATAATTGCATGAACTTCACCTGGATTAACTTCTAAATTTACTCCTTTAAGTATTTCAATTCCGTCAATACTCGTTT
>CAZBZX010000125.1:0-2552 GCA_964496465.1 uncultured Bacteroidales bacterium | reverse complement strand
GGATTAACTTCTAAATTTACTCCTTTAAGTATTTCAATTCCGTCAATACTCGTTTTTAAATCAACAACTTTTAACATTTTTATATAAAATTTATTCTTCTCTTTATTTATTAATTCTTTAATCACTCAATCATAAAATCAATAATTAGTTATCCGACGCTTCCTTCCAAACTAATTTGCAATAATTTTTGTGCTTCAACAGCAAATTCCATTGGTAATTTATTCAACACTTCTTTTGCATAACCATTCACTATTAAACCAATTGCATTTTCGGTATCAATACCACGCTGGTTACAATAAAAAATCTGGTCTTCACCAATTTTTGAAGTTGTTGCTTCATGTTCAACAATAGCAGTTTTATTATCTACTTCTAAGTATGGAAAAGTATGAGCCCCGCATTGATCACCTAAAAGCAATGAATCGCATTGTGAAAAATTTCTCGCATTTTCAGCTTTTTTTAACACTTTTACAAGGCCGCGATAGCTATTCTGACTTTTACCTGCTGATATCCCCTTAGAAATTATTGTACTTTTAGTATTTCTTCCAATATGTGTCATTTTTGTACCCGTATCAGCTTGCTGATGGTTATTCGTAACTGCCACGGAATAGAACTCTCCAACCGAATTATTTCCTAATAATATGCAACTTGGATATTTCCATGTAACAGCAGATCCTGTTTCAACCTGGGTCCATGAAATTTTTGAATTCTCGCCCCTGCAAATTCCCCTTTTTGTTACAAAATTATAAATACCACCTTTTCCTTCTTTATCGCCAGGATACCAGTTTTGAACTGTTGAATATTTTACTTCGGCATTATTAAAAGCTACTATTTCCACAATAGCAGCATGTAACTGATTTTTATCACGCCTGGGCGCTGTGCATCCTTCCAAATAACTAACATAACTATCGTCTTCAGCAATAATTAATGTTCTTTCAAATTGTCCGGTATTTGAAGCATTAATCCTGAAATAAGTTGATAATTCCATAGGACAGCGAACTCCTTTTGGAATAAAACAAAATGAACCATCACTAAAAACTGCCGAATTTAAAGCAGCAAAAAAATTATCGGTATAGGGAACAACTGATCCCATGTATTTTTTTACTAAATCAGGGTGCTCCTGAACAGCTTCACTAAACGAACAGAAAATCACACCCAACTCTGCCAATGTTTCTTTAAAAGTTGTTTTTACAGAAACGCTATCAATTACAGCATCAACTGCTACTCCAGTTAATTTCTTTTGTTCGTCTAATGAAATCCCTAATTTTTCAAATGTCTTTCTAAGTTCTGGATCAACCTCGTCCAAGCTGTTCAGTTTTGCTATTTGTTTTGGAGCTGCATAATAAATAATATCCTGATAATTAATTTCAGGAATTGTTAAATGAGCCCATTTTGGCATTTTCATAGTTTTCCAATGCCTGAAAGCTTTTAATCTGAATTCAAGCATAAAATCAGGTTCATTTTTCTTCTGCGAAATTAAACGAACTACATCTTCATTTAACCCTTTAGGAATAGTATCATTTTCAATATCGGTAACAAAACCGTATTTATAATCACTTTGAGTTACTTCATGTATAACTTTATCCTGATCAGAAACCATCTTTTCCCTTCCTATTCTTTCACTATATTTAATTAGAATTATTCTAAACAGTGCAAAGATAATAAACAAAATTGCATTTGGATAACGAAAATAAGCATGAATTGTTTAGAAATTTTAAAACAAATAGTTAAAAGAAATACATTTATTGTATTAATTTATTAAATTTAAATTCCTAATTAACAGTTAATTGATTAAATAAAGAAAATAATACTTTAAATTCTTTTATTATTTTAAAAAAATTTCATTATGTTTGTACCGAAAATTATTTCTTGCTCAATAGAAGATCAAGATTAATTTATAAAGAAGAGGCAAGAGAACAGGCTCAAAGACCCTCTGGCAACCTCTAATTCTGAATTAAGAAAGGTGCCAATTCCTGGTTCGCAATTGCGGATAAATATAAATTAATTGTATTATGAAAAAAGTAATCTTATCTCAAAATCTATCTAAGTATTTAAAAGTATATCAATTAGTTATACTGGTTCTTAAATTATATTCCTGTTCATACTTATTTATGTGCATGTAATGCACCACCCTGTTGTATTAAATAATATGGCCGGTGGTAGTGCTTTTTAATCAAATTGAACATATTAAACGATTTGAGGTTAAATTACATTAATCTCAAAATCAACAAATCATTAAATTATAAATCATAAAACATACAATCATGTCACAAGAAAAAAAACTTAATTTTGCAACATTACAATTGCATGCAGGTCAAGAAGTAGAAGCAACAACAAATTCAAGAGCGGTTCCAATATATCAAACAACATCTTATTTATTTAATGATTCAGAACATGCTGCCAATTTATTTGGATTAAAAGAATTTGGAAATATTTATACTCGTATTATGAATCCAACTACCGATGTGTTCGAAAAAAGAATTGCTGCATTAGAAGGCGGAGTAGCAGCTCTGGCAACATCATCAGGCCAGGCAGCACAATTTCTAGCATTAACA
>CAZBZX010000124.1:0-10694 GCA_964496465.1 uncultured Bacteroidales bacterium | reverse complement strand
GAAGAATGAAGAATGAAGAATGAAGAGTCTAGTGACTTCTAACTACTAAATTCTAAATTTTTTTTTCAATCAATTGAAAAATATAGTTTTTAAAAATGTTTAAAAAAATTGCTATAAAACTTGGATCAAATGTGCTTACTGATAATGAAGGGATTCTAAATAATAAGCATATTGATCATATTCTGGAACAGATTGTTGAGTTAAAAAAATCAGGAATTGATATTGTATTAATTTCTTCGGGAGCTGTTGCTGCCGGTAAGCAAATATTAGGCAAATTAAATACAAATGATACGGTAACGAACAGGCAATTATGGGCTTCTCTAGGTCAGGTTCAATTAATTAATGTTTATAATGAGTTATTAAAAAAACATCATTTAATATGTTCGCAAGTACTTGTAACAAAGAATGATTTTAGCGACAGGGACCATTATTTGAACATGAAAAACTGTATAACTAATTTATTATCACACAATATTATCCCAATTATAAATGAAAATGATGTAGTTTCAATCACCGAGTTGATGTTTACAGATAATGATGAATTGGCAGGTTTAATTGCTTCAATGGTTGATGCCGAAGCACTTATCATTTTAAGTAATATAGATGGAATTTATGATGGTAGTCCGGATATGAAGACTTCAAAAGTAATACCGGTTATTGATCAGGATTTTACTAATATTTCGGAATATATTTCAACTCAAAAATCGAATTTCGGACGGGGAGGAATGCTGACCAAATATAAAATTGCTAAAAAAGTGGCATCTACAGGTATAACTGTTTATATTACCAATGGATTAAAAAAGAATGTATTAACAGATATTTTAAAAGATGATACTTCAGTAATAAATACAAAATTTATACCTGCAAAGAAGAAGTCAAATGTTAAAAAATGGATTGCTCATTCAGAAGGGTTTGAGAAAGGATTAGTATATATAAATAAAGGAGCTAAAGATGCTTTGTTATCGAATAAAGCTTCAAGCTTACTATTGATAGGAATTACACAAATTTCAGGAGATTTTAAAAAGGGTGATATTGTAAGGATACTTGATGAAGAAGGTAAATATATTGGATTGGGAAGATCAAAATATAATGCTGAAGAAGCCAGAAATAGCTTAAGAAAAGATAAGGTAAAGCCTTTTGTACATTACGATTATTTATATTTGAACGGAGAATGAACCAGTTAGCAGTAAACAGTAATCAGTAAGCAGTTAAATGCAGGCTGAAGACTAAGAGCTGAAGACTGAAAACTGATAATTATGAAACATTTTACATCGATAAAAGATATTGAAAATTTAAAAGATGCGATTAAGTTGGGATTTGAATTAATGGCAGATCCTTTTAAATATATTAATTTAGGGAAGAATAAGACATTAGGATTACTGTTTTTTAATTCCAGTTTGCGGACTAGGTTGAGTACGCAGAAAGCTGCTCAAAATATAGGAATGAACGTGATTGTGTTGAATATTGGTGAAGAGGGATGGAAAATTGAAACGGAATATGGTGTAGTAATGGATGGCGATAAAGCGGAACATATAAAAGAAGCTGCCGGTGTAATTGGTCGGTATTGTGATATTATTGGCATACGGGCATTTGCAAAATTACAGAACATGGAGGAGGATTACAATGAACCCATAATCAGTCAGTTTAAAAAATATGCGGGAGTCCCAATTGTCAGCCTGGAAGCTGCAACAGGTCATCCTTTGCAATCATTTGCTGATTTAATTACTATTGAGCAATATAAAAAAGTTGAGAAACCAAAGGTAGTGTTAACATGGGCTCCACATCCAAGAGCTTTACCACAAGCCGTATCAAATTCTTTTTCCGATTGGATGCTTGCTACTGATTACGATTTTGTTATTACACATCCAGAAGGATATGAGCTTTGCGAAGATTTTACAAAAGGAGTAAAAATAGAGTACGATCAAAATAAAGCATTTGAAGGTGCTGACTTTATATATGCAAAGAATTGGGCATCATATCGGGATTATGGTAAAATTTTATCGAAAGACAGGAATTGGACTGTTTCAGCAGATAAAATGAAACTTACCAATAATGCTAAATTTATGCATTGCCTTCCAGTAAGGCGGAATATGGTTGTTTCTGATGAAGTAATTGATAGTGAAAATTCAGTTGTAGTTGAAGAAGCAGCAAACAGGGTGGTTTCAGCTCAGGCTGTGTTAAAAATGATACTTGAGTCAAAGTAAAGAATTAATTAAAATGCAGAATCTTACAATAATAAAAGTGGGGGGTAAAGTTGCGGAAAATGAAAATTCGTTAAATAAATTATTGATTGATTTTAGCTGTATGAAAGGCTTAAAGGTATTGATTCATGGGGGAGGGAATATTGCAACAGAATTGGCCGATAAGCTTGGATTAAAGGTTGAAATGGTAAATGGTAGAAGAATTACGGATAGCGAAATGTTGAAAATTGTGACCATGGTATATGGTGGATTAGTAAATAAAAATATTGTGTCAGGACTACAAAAACATAAGTGCAATGCAGTTGGATTATCAGGGGCTGATATGAATATTATTTCAGCTAAAAAAAGACCTGTAAAAGAGGTTGATTATGGCTTTGTGGGTGATATTGAAAAAGTAAATGGTAACGCATTAAAATTATTAATTGACAGTGGATATGTGCCTGTTATTGCACCATTATCATCATGTGTTAATGGTCAGATGCTTAATACTAATGCGGATGATGTTACTAATGCAATTGCGCGTGAACTAAGTAAATATTATAGAATAAAACTTGTTTTTTGTTTTGATAAAAAGGGCGTTATGCTTGACCAAAATGATGAATCAACCGTAATTGAAAAAATGGATAAAAATAATTTTACTGATTTAGTAAATAAAAATATAATAAATGCTGGAATGATACCTAAATTGGAAAATGGATTTAAATCATTAGAATCAGGAGTTGAAAAAGTTTTTATTACTGATGTGGATTCATTTGCTTGTGAGCTTCCGGGAGGAACAGAGTTAGTAAAGTGAGAGTGAAAATGAGAGTGATAGGATAGGATAGGATAGGTGAGACCTAGTTTATGTTATGAATGATAATTGATATGAAGATTTAATGATGTATGAACAATATATTTGAAATAATAGAACTTTTAAAGGATTTGATAAAAATTCCATCTTTTAGTCGGGAGGAAGATAAAACGGCTGATTTAATTCAGCAATTTATTAAGTCAAAAGAATATCCGGTTAATCGAAAAGGAAATAATATATGGATTTATGGGAAAAACAATAAATCAGGATTACCTTTTATATTGTTAAATTCACATCATGATACGGTAAAGCCAGTTGAAAGCTGGATAAAAGATCCTTTTTCTCCAACTGAAGAAAATGGGAAAATTTTTGGATTAGGCAGTAATGATGCAGGAGCTTCATTAGTTTCATTGCTATCAGCCTTTTTACATCTTGATAATATTGAAAATCAGTTTAACCTTATATACGCTGCTACTGCAGAAGAAGAGATATCAGGTGCGGGAGGAATGATTACAATTATTGATGAATTAGATAATGTTGATTTGGCCATTATAGGTGAGCCCACAAAAATGCAAATGGCTGTTGCTGAAAAAGGATTAATGGTGCTTGATTGCGAAGCTGAAGGGAAAGCAGGTCACGCTGCGCGTGAGGAAGGAATTAATGCCATTTATAATGCTATGAAAGATATTGAATGGATTAAAAAATATCAGTTTCCTGATATGTCTGACTTACTCGGAACGGTAAAAATGACTGTTACCCAAATAAATGCTGGTCATCAGCATAATGTAATTCCTGATAAATGCACTTTTGTTATAGATGTACGATCGAATGAGAAATATTCAAATAAAGAGATCTTTGAAATTATTGACAAAAACACAATTTCAAAAATTATTCCAAGATCTTTTAGGTTAAATTCGTCGGTAATAAATATAGATCATCCGATTGTTAAAAGAGGAGTAAAGTTAGGTTTGTCCTGTATAGGTTCACCAACAACATCTGATCAGGCAATTATTCCATGGCCATCAATTAAAATTGGACCAGGAGATTCAGCAAGGTCTCATTCAGCTGATGAATTTATTTCTATTATCGAAATAGAAAAAGGGATTTCGACATATATTAACTTGTTAAAAGATTTAGTATTATTTTGACGAGAACTAAATTGAAAGTAATTTTAAAAGGAATAAAGATTAAATTTAAATATAAAACTACTTAATAATTAGCGGTTTATAATCTTTTTAAAAATGAAACTTTGGGATAAAGGAATTGAAATAAACAAATTAATTGAAGACTTTACTGTTGGTAAAGATCGTGAACTTGATTTATACCTGGCTAAATATGATGTAATTGGTTCTCTTGCTCATATTATAATGCTCCAAAGCATCAATTTATTGTCAAAAGATGAATTGGATATTTTAACAAAAGAACTAATTAAAATTTATCAGGAAATTATTGAAGGAAAGTTTAAAATAGACCCTGATGTAGAAGATGTTCACTCGCAGGTTGAGTTAGAATTAACAAAACGATTAGGAGAGGTTGGAAAAAAAATTCATAGCGGGCGATCACGAAATGACCAAATACTTCTTGATTTAAAACTTTTTATCAGAAGTGAAATAAAGTCTGTTACTGAACTAGTAAAGGAATTGTTTAATTTATTTATTGAACAAAGTAATAAAAATAAAGATGTATTAATGCCAGGTTATACACATATACAGGCAGCTATGCCATCTTCTTTTGGACTTTGGTTTGGAGCTTATGCTGAGGCCATAGCAGATGATTTATTGCTTATGCAAACAGCATATAAAATTGCCAATCAAAATCCATTAGGCTCTGCAGCTGGATATGGTTCCTCATTTCCATTAAATCGAAAAATGACAACTGATTTGCTTGGCTTTGAAGATTTGAATTATAATGTGATATATGCACAAATGGGGCGAGGTAAAGTAGAAAAGATTGTTGCTTTTGCTTTATCTTCATTAGCAGGAACAATTAGCAAGCTGGCATATGATGTTTGTTTGTTTATGAGCCAAAATTTTGAGTTCCTATCATTACCTGATGAATTAACAACTGGATCGAGTATAATGCCTCATAAAAAAAATCCTGACGTTTTTGAATTAATACGTGCAAAATGTAATAAAATTCAAGCTTTACCAAACGAAATAACATTAATTATAAACAATTTACCATCAGGATATTTCAGGGACTTACAGCTAGTGAAGGAAAGTTTTATACCTGTATTTAAAGATATATCAG
Organism: uncultured Bacteroidales bacterium; assembly: GCA_964496465.1. GTDB lineage: Bacteria > Bacteroidota > Bacteroidia > Bacteroidales > CAYFUP01 > CAZBZX01. The sequence continues at coordinate 5,453 of CAZBZX010000124.1, read as the reverse complement.
ATTGTTTAAATATTTTAATATTTTCTATTTCAAAACTAAATATTAACCAAAAATTATTAGAAGACGAAAAATACAAATACATCTTTAGTGTAGAAGAACTCAATAAGAAAGTTCTTAATGGAATTCCGTTCCGTGACGCCTACAAGCAAATAGGAGAAGAAATTGCTAAAAATAAATTTCAACCTGGAAAAATAGTTCATCACACACATGAGGGTAGTATTGGAAACTTGTGTAATGATGAAATTAAAATGAAATTTGAGAAAATTTATAATGAATTCAAATTTCATCTGGTTGAAGAAAAAATTAAACGATTGTTAACTTTTTAAATAAATGGAGTACATATGAAATTATTAGACAATTTATCAGAAAAAATTGTGGAATCTGCAAAAATTGATAAACAATTATTTGAGAAATATAACGTAAAAAGAGGATTAAGAAATGCTGACGGTTCGGGGGTATTAGTGGGATTAACAAATATTGGAGATGTAGTAGGTTATGAAAAAAAAGAAGATAAAGTTATACCAGTTAAGGGGCAGTTATTTTACCGTGGCTATGAATTAATGGATTTAGTTCATGGATTTCAAAATGAGAATAGACATGGTTTTGATGAAACCGCCTTTTTACTTTTAACTGGAAAGTTACCAGCAAGAGATGAATTAGAAGTGTTCTCCAAATACTTGGTGAGCCATCGGGATTTACCTTCATATTTTACTAAAAATACTATTCTTTCTCTTCGCGGTAAAAGCATAATGAATATGTTAGCTAGATCGGTATTGGTTTTATATACACTCGATTCAAAGCCTGAAGATTTATCTGCTAAAAATTTATTACATCAATCTTTAACTTTAATTGCTAAATTCCCAACTATTGTTGCTTATTCGTATCATGGAATGAGGCATTCATTCCACCGGGAAAGCCTAGTAATAAGGCATCCAAGAGAAGATTTATCAACTGCTGAGAATTTTTTATACATGCTCAAAGGAAAGAATTTTACACAACTTGAGGCGGATATTCTTGATTTAGCACTTGTAATTCATGCAGAGCATGGAGGTGGAAATAATTCAACATTTTCAACAAGAGTTGTAAGTTCAAGTGGCACAGACACATACTCGGCTATTGCTGCTGCTCTTGGTTCACTAAAAGGTCCACTTCATGGAGGTGCAAACCAAAGTGTAATGGGAATGATGGAAGATATTAAAGCAAATGTTGAAGATTGGTCAAATGAAATCGAAGTTAAGGAATATTTAATGAAGATTCTTAGAAAAGAAGCTTATGATCATTCAGGTAAAATTTATGGTATTGGTCATGCTATTTATACTAAATCAGACCCAAGAACAATTTTATTAAAAGAAAAGGCAAAAGAACTGGCCGAAGAGAAGGGAAGGGAAGATGAGTATCTTCTTTATGAGTTAATTGAAAAAATTGCCCCACTTGCCTTTAGTGAGTTTAAAGAAGGTAGTGAAAAAGTAGTGAGTGCAAACGTTGATTTTTATTCTGGCTTTGTATATAATTGTATTGATATTCCAGAAGAGTTGTATACTCCAATGTTTGCCGTTGCTCGTATTTGTGGATGGTGCGCCCATCGCATGGAAGAATTATTATTTTCTTCTAAACGAATTATCCGCCCTGCTTATAAAAATATACTGGGTATAAGAGATTATCAACCAATAGATAAAAGATAGAATATAATAAACCAGCAAACAGTATAAGAAATATTAGATTATTGTTTAGAATAAAGAATTGATAATTTTAAATAATTGAGTTTAACAAAAGATGGCATTTAAGCGAACAATCGATGAAATAAATAATAAAATTAAGCAAGGAAAAGCGGTTATTCTAACTGCCGAAGAGGTAACTAAAATGGCTAAGGAATCTTCAGTTGCAGAAGTAGCAAAAAAAGTTGATATTATTACAACAGCTACATTTGGCCCAATGTGCTCGTCTGGAGCATTTATAAATTTTGGCCATTCAAATCCGCCTATTCGAATGGAGAAGATTACCCTAAATGATGTCCCGGCATATGGAGGCCTTGCAGCAGTTGATACATATATTGGGGCCACTGAGCCTTCAGTTAGTAATGACAAATATGGTGGAGCTCATGTAATTGAAGATTTTATTAAAGGCAAGAAAATTAAACTTGTAGCAAAGGGAAAGGGAACGGATTGCTATCCTAAAAAAGATATCGAGACATATATAGATAAGCAATCAGTTAATGAAGCGTATATGTATAATCCCAGAAATGCTTATCAAAATTATGCAGCTGCTGTAAATTCCACAAATAAAATTAAATATACCTATATGGGTACTCTTTTACCAAAATTAGGTAATTTAACTTATTCAACATCAGGTGAATTAAGCCCGCTGCTTAATGATCCTGAAATGAGGACAATAGGTATTGGTACCCGGATTTTTCTTTGTGGTGCACAGGGATTCGTTTCATGGAATGGGACTCAGTTTAATACTACCAAACCTAAAAATGAATATGGTGTTCCATTGAGTAATGCAGCAACTTTAGCAGTTATTGGCGATTTAAAACAAATGTCTGAAAAATATATAAAAGCTGCATATTATGAAAGATATGGTGTTTCAATTTTTATTGGAATTGGTATTCCAATACCAATTTTAGATGAAGAGATTGCTAAATATGTTACTATATCTAATAAAGAAATCCAGACGACTATATTTGATTATGGCTATGATGACAGGCCAAATTTTGGTACAATTTCGTATGAAGAATTACTTTCAGGACAAATTATTATAGATGGAAAAAAAGTTCGAACAGCTTCATTATCCAGTCTTTCAAAGGCACGGGAAATTGCAACAATATTAAAATCATGGATATTAAAAGGAAAATTTGAATTAACCTCGTCTGTTCAGAATTTTCCAACTAAAACCTCTTTGCACTCACTTAAAGTTGAAGGAGGAAATTCATGAAAAAGAAGAAATTTGTGTTAACCTTTCCTCCTGAAGTAGTAGGTGAACCTATTTCCTATACTCTTGCTAAAGAATATGATGTAAAAGTAAATATACTTAATGCTGACATCTCTCCAGGACAGGAAGGTAGTCTTCTGGTTGAAATGGAAGGCACTTATCCAAATTTAAAAAAAGGAGTAAAATACTTAAGCGAATTAAATGTTGAGATAGAATCGCTTAATAAAAAGATACAGTTTAAGAAAGATGAATGTATTGACTGCGGAGCTTGTACAGCTGTTTGCTTTGCTGGTGCTTTATACATGAAAAAGCCAGACTGGAAATTAATATTTGATACAGATTTATGTATTGTATGCGAACTTTGCGTGAAAGCTTGTCCATTAGGATTATTTAAAATAGATTTTGGGGATTCATCAGATGTTTGAACCTAGATTATATAGAGAAAAATATAATTCTGATCAACTTGAATATTTCCGTATTGTTTATAAAGAAACTGATTTATTTGTAGGTATTGATACAAAATCAGATATTGATGAAATAGAAGTTTTCGCTGAAAATTTCATTTTCGATTTAAGAAATGAATTAGAAAAATATATTGAAATAAATCCTGATTTTAGTTCTTCTTTAATTCCTCTTGATTTTGATAAAAATGCCCCGAAAATTGCCAGGGAAATGATGTTGGCAACCGAAAAGCCAGCCACTGGACCTATGGCATCTGTAGCTGGAGCTTTTGCGGAATTTCTTGGACAGGCAATTATCAAACGTTATGATGTGAATGAATTAATAATAGAAAATGGGGGGGATGTATTTTTAAAAAATCAGACTGAAAAAATAATATCAATTTTTGCTGGAAATTCTCCTTTGTCCGAAAAAGTCGGCTTAGTTATTCCAACTGGATATCCTTCACTAGGAATCTGTACCTCTGCCGGAACAGTTGGGCATTCATTTAGCTTTGGTGAGGCTGATGCTGTAATGATTGTTTGTGAATCTTCTTTAGTTGCCGATGCTTATGCTACAGCATTTGGTAATTTTGTTTATAATGAAGCCATGATTGACCCTATTATACATAAAATTAAAAACATAAGTGAAATACTTTCCTGCGTAATTATTAAAGATGAAAAAATGGCTGTCTGTGGCAAATTAGAAATAAAACCGCTTTAAGGTTATTTATTTTCCTTTATTAGTTTAATAAATTCATCAAATAAAAATGCAGTATCTGTTGGTCCACTCGAAGCCTCTGGGTGAAACTGGGTTGAAAAGAAAGGTTTTGTTTTATGTTTTACCCCTTCATTTGTGTCATCATTAATATTTATAAATAATGGCTCCCATTCACCTTCAATTGATTTATTATCAACTGCATAACCATGGTTTTGTGAAGTAATATATGCTTTATTAGTACCTACTTGTATTACAGGTTGATTATGACTGCGGTGTCCGAATTTTAATTTAAAAGTATCCCCATCGGCAGCAAGTCCCATTAGCTGGTTACCCAAACAAATGCCCATAATTGGTTTGTTTTGGGAATATTGTTTCTTAATATTTTCAGCAGTTGTTTTACAGTGTTTAGGATCTCCCGGACCATTCGAAATAAACAGACCATCAAAATCTTCTTTGGAAAAGTCATAATCCCATGGAACCCTCATTACTGTTGTGTCTCGATTTAGTAAACATCTGATAATGTTATATTTTACACCACAATCAATTAAAACAATTTTGTACTTACCATTTCCATATACTTGTTTTTTATCAATACTAACTTGCTCAACTAAATTTACCTTACTAGGATCATACATTTCAATATCCTTATTTTCGAAAACAATTTTACCAAGCATTGTTCCTTTATCTCTTAAATGTTTGGTTAATGCTCTGGTATCAATACCATAAATTCCTGGAATTCCTTCTGATTCTAACCAGTCAGATAAACTGCCTTCTGCATTCCAATGACTATATTGAAATGAATAATCGGATATAATTAGACCGCTAATATGTATTTTATGGGATTCGTAATGCTTGGAAATCCCATTTTCTTCACCTGAAATTGGAATGCCATAATTGCCAATTAAAGGATAGGTTAAGGCTAATATCTGACCTTTATATGAAGGGTCTGTTAAACTTTCAGGATAACCAGTCATTGCCGTGTTAAATACTACTTCTCCGGCAATTGATTTTTCGGCGCCAAAAGATTTACCTTCATATATTATTCCGTCTTCTAAAATAAGTTTAATGTTATTAGTCTTAATCATTTTGATTTTTTGAAGTTTTTACAATTTATTAAACCGGCACAAAAATAAAAAAAATAATAAGTTTGATCTAAGAAAAAATGATTAGTTATTAAGGAATAAATTAACAATTCAAATAAAAATGAATGATCTTAATCTTAAAGAACATATTTTATTTTTATTTTTTTTGAAATAAATTTGGTTTATAATATAAACTAGTTTATATTTGTGTCGTAAAATTAATTATTATGGAAAAACAATTAGATCCAAAAGAAAGTCTAAAAATTATAAATGAAATGATTG
>CAZBZX010000123.1:0-10791 GCA_964496465.1 uncultured Bacteroidales bacterium | reverse complement strand
TTTATATGAAATTTAATCATTGGAAATGAAGGAGTGCGTCCCGATATAATATTGGCCCCATTATAGTTATCTCCCCAAATCAAATTATCTTTTGCAATCCCAATTTCACCCCATTTCCATGAATACGTGATACCACCTATCATTTCGTTAAAATCAGCTCCTGGCCTGCCTGCTTTACCATATTGGTATGTTCCTCCTTTAAGTTGCGTAAAATATTCAGCTTCAGCTAATACATTATTTATTCTATTATCTCTTAAACTGGCATAAAAGCTGAAATGCTTCCCAACATAGGCCTTTAATTCTGCTCCACCCCAGGTTTGAGTAATGGTTCCGTTAGCGTTTATCCAATGTTTTATCCCCCAAATAGGTTTTGCTGAAAGTGAAAACATGGAATCTTTATAATAAGCACCGAAAGGATTTATGGAAGTAGCAAAGTTTGATTTTTTATTAAAAATATTAAGTGTTGCTTTTTCAGAATAGGGATTTACATCCCCCTCTTCAATAAATTTATATTCTTTTATATAAAATTTAATTTCTTCTAATTGCCTACTATTCAATTCATTTTCTTTTTCGTTGGCCTCTTTTAGTTTTTCATAAATCAGTTTCGATGAGTAGGGTTTTACAGTTGTATTTAATATAATGATTTTTTCATTTGCCAGTTCGTCAAGTAAATCATAAATATTTATATTTGAGACCTGTACATAATCTACTTGGCAGAATGATTTAATTGTAATTAGCAATAACAGAATAAAAGAATATAAGCAAATGTTAATTCACATTTTGTAATACTGATAAAGCTTATGGTTTAAAAGTATGAATTTTTTATCAATTTAGGAATTAATTTAAAATTAGTGGCAGGCAGCAATTGCAAATAATTTGTATTTACGGATATAGATTATATCAATTCGTTTGAATCATTTTCATATTCTTCATCAATCAACAAAAATGGATCTTTTGAAGCTTCAACAGCAAGTTTATCGCATCGTTCATTTTCAATATTGTTGGCATGCCCTTTAATCCACACAAATGAAACATTATGATTTCGATACACTTTTAAAAAACGGATCCATAAATAGGGATTTTTCTTTTTTTTAAACCTGGATTGCTCCCATGAAAATACCCAGCCTTTTTCAACTGCATCAACCACATATTTAGAATCGCTGTATATGGTCACAGTTGAATTTTTATTTTTCAAGGCTTCTAAACCTATAATAACAGCGAGTAATTCCATTCGGTTATTCGTAGTTTTTCTGAATCCTTGCGAGATTTCTTTTCGATGTTTTCCTGAAATTAATACTACTCCATATCCACCCGGACCGGGATTTCCGCTTGCTGCACCATCAGTATAAATTGTAATTTTATTGGGCATTTCCGAGGATTATTCCGGTATTTGAAGTAAATAATTTAATGGCGATTGCTAATAAAATAATTCCAAAGAATTTTTTCAACACCTGAATACCAACGATACCAATTTTTTTTTCGAAAAATTTTGTGGAACGTATCACGAAATAAACAAATACCATATTAAAGGTTAATGCAATAATAATGTTTATTGTTTCATATTCGGCTTTTAAAGATAGGATTGTGGTGAACGAGCCTGCCCCAGCAATTAAAGGAAAAGCTATTGGCACAATTGAAGCGCCTTTTGATGATTCGTGCTTGAATAATTGGACACCTAATATCATTTCAAGTCCGATAAAGAATAAAACAAATGAACCGGCTATAGCAAATGAATTAATATCAACCCCGAATATTCCAAGAAATGGCTCACCGATAAACAGAAATCCAAGCATCAATACAAAAGATACAACAGTAGCTTTCATCGCATCAATATCACCGGCTTTATTTTTAATATCAATAATAATCGGGATAGAACCTGTAATATCAATTACAGCAAACATGACCATAAAAACAGAAAATATCTCAATAAAACTTATATTCATGACTATTCAACTATTGTCATTTCTTCGATTAAATTTGATGCACCTGCGTATTTATCAATAATAAACAGAACATACCTAATATCAACATTAATACATCGTTGAAGCTTGGGCTCAAAAGCAACATCACCACTCATAGCTTCCCAGTTTCCGTCAAATGCCAATCCAATTAATTCACCTTTTCCATTAATAACAGGGCTGCCCGAATTACCTCCCGTAATATCATTGGTTGAAATGAAACATGTTTTTATAACACCATTTTCATCATAAGGTCCATAATCTTTTGCTTGATATAATTCTTTCAATTTAGCAGGAACAATGAATTCCCAATTATCCGGATCTTCTTTTTCCATTACACCTTTAAGGGTAGTAAAATAGTCATAATGAACGGCGTCTTTGGGATAATAATCCTGAACCGATCCATAAGTAAATCGCATCGTAAAATTCGCATCAGGATATAATAATTTATCATGTGGCATTTCCAATAAGCCAGCTAAATACAATCTTCTTCCTTTATTTAACTGATCTCTGATTTCTACAGTTTCACTATACAATTCATTATACAACTTATTAATTGATAATGCTGCCTGAAAAGCTAAATCTTTCTTTAGTGTTTTAAGGTTATAATTATTTAAATACGAATTGAGCTTAACAGAATCAATGAAAATTGAATTTTTGAACAAGGCTTGCACATATTTATCAAAATCCCCTTTATATTTGCTTTCAATTGTTTTGTAAAAATCAGGATGAAATTTTTTATCTACATTTTCATAAAATAAAACAAGCATTGCTTTTACAATTTTTTTATCTGTTTCTGAATTGTAATTTTTATAAAAATCTCTGGCTTCTTCCCTTATTGATTGAATTTTATCATCAATATTATTTTTGCCATTTTTTAATACAAAATATAAAGAGCTGGCTTCCTGAGCCATAGCATATATTTCAGCGCCTCTTTTAAAGCATTCACTTGTATATTGCAAGGCATGAGTATATGGCATCCTGCTCTTGATGGATTTTTCTATCATTGGTAATGCTTCACCATATTTTTCTTTTCTTTCTTCGTTTTGATTTATCCAATCAATAAAATTTTCTTCTTGCTGAAGTTTATCTTGTTTTACATTCAGTTTTTCTAGTCCGGCATTTTGACCAATTGAAAATTTCCAGTAATTACTTGATCGCGAATATTTAGAAGCGTATTGGATCCTAATTTTTTCATCTTTCAGCATGTCTTCAAGGAGAATATCTTGCCTAACACCTCTAATTTTTATCCTGTTTGTATTAATAACCTCCATTAATTCTTTCAGTTCATAGGAGGTCATATATCTTTCAGTTCTACCTGGATATCCTAATACAAAAGTGAAATCATTTTTAGTATATCCATTTAATGAAATAGGAAGATACTTTTTCGCTTGATAAGGAATGTTATTAACAGAATACTCAGCTGGTTTTCCATTTATATCTGTATATACTCTAAACATACTGAAATCACATGTATGCCTTGGCCACATCCAGTTATCAGTATCTACCCCAAATTTTCCGATGGATGAAGGAGGAGCTCCAACAAACCTTACATCCTTGTATTTTTCATAAACAAATAATACATAACTATTTCCTTCAAACATTGATTTTACTGTTGCCTCTAAAAAGAGATTTTCATTCGTAGCTTCTTCTTCTATTTCAGAGCTTATCTGGTCAATTTTTTCATTTCTTTCACCATCTGATAAACTATCAGATAATTCATTCATTATACGCTCAGTTACATCCTCAGCTTTCCTTAAAAAAGTTACTGATAATCCGGGTGTTGAAATTTCTTCTTCTTTTGAATAAGCCCAAAAACCATCCTGTAAATAATTATGTTCAACTGTACTATGTGTTTGTATCGCATCGTAACCGCAATGATGATTTGTTATAATAAGTCCTTCTTCTGAAATAATTTCTCCGGTACAACCTCTGTCGAAAATTACAATGGCGTCTTTTATACTTGAGTTGTTTATATTATATATATCATTTATGGATAATTCAAGACCATCTAATTTTAATTGATTTGTATCCAACTTATTTAATAACGAAATCAGCCACATTCCTTCATCTGCTTTCACAAACAGACCAAAGAAAATTGCCAATAAAACAGTTGTAATTAATGATTTATTCATAAATTTTAAATTTCTATAAGTATCAAAGATTGAAAAAAATTATTTATAAAAAAAATGCAATTTCTCATATATATGGAAAATTGTAATTATACCTTTGCGTGTTAATTTAAAATATGGAAAATAAGATACAAAATTTAAAGGAGCTATCATTAGAAGAACTAGAGAAAGTTTTACTTTCATATGGGGAACAGAAATACCGTGCTAAGCAAATATATGAATGGGTTTGGAAAAAGCATGTGAATTCATTTGATGAAATGACTAACATTCCAAATCAAACCAGGGAGCTGTGTAAAGATAAATTTTCGATAACAAGTATTGAAATTGGGAATACACAAATAAGCAAAGACAAAACCGCAAAATTTGCATTTAAACTTTTTGATAATGAGACTGTTGAAGGCGTTTTAATTCCTTCCAAAGATAGAACAACAGCTTGTGTATCAACACAAGTGGGGTGTCCACTAGGTTGTAAATTTTGTGCGTCAGGTAAAATTAAATTTAAAAGGAATCTCACTTCAATTGAGATAGTTGATCAGGTAATTTTTATTAATCGATATTCAATTGAAAAATTTAACCGGAAATTATCAAATATTGTAATCATGGGAATGGGCGAGCCTTTATTAAATATTGATAATACATTGCAAGCTATTAAACTCATTACCTCTGAAAATACGTTAGGTTTTTCTCCTCAACGAATCACATTATCAACATCTGGCTTAACAAATGAAATTCGAAAATTGGCAGATATGAAAGTAAAATTCAATGTAGCTATTTCACTTCACTCAACAAGTAATAATATACGAAATCAGTTAATGCCAGTAAATAAATCTAATCCTCTTTCAGAATTAATTTCAACGTTAAAGTATTTTCATGCTATGACTAATTCCAGGGTGACTTTTGAATATCTTATGCTGAATGGAGTTAATGACAGGTTAGTTGATGCAAAGGAATTGGCTGATTTCTGCAAGAATTTCCCCTGTAAAATTAATATTATTGAGTATAATGAAATTGATAATTCTTTATATAAAAAATCAACAGAAGAAAATATATCTCAATTTGTTCAGTTTCTTGAATCCAAAAATTTGATTGTTAATGTTAGAAAAAGCCGTGGACGAGACATTGATGCTGCATGTGGACAACTTGCCAACAAGACCGGCTAATAAATTTACTACTAATTTATTGTATCTAAAAAAGTTTATATAAGTGTAATAAATTCGATTATATTTGTAGTTTTATTTTTTTAGAATTATTGATATTAGAGAGGTTTGAAACACCTAGAAGATGTTTAATTATTCAATAAACAAATAATTTTTTTTATAAGGAATTGAAAAATAGAAACAGATGAAACCTTCATCATTAAAGTCAAAAAAATCAACGGTAGAAAAGACAAAAGGGCTTTAATATATAGATTCATGGAGAAAAAGTCTGGATGATGAAGGTTCACCGAACACCTTTGAGAATTATTATTATTGTGAGGTAACAAGTACCACTAGTTATTTTCAGAAAATGTAACCAAATGACAATTAATAAGATAAATAAAATTTAATCATATGAAAGACAAGATCATATTTGGTATTAATCTTAGCCATGATGCAGCAGTTGCCGCGGTAATTAATGGAGAAGTTGTTGTAGCCATTGAAGAAGAAAGATTAAATCGAGTTAAGCATTGCAATATGAAGACTGAATTTGGAAAATTTCTTCCATACTTAGGCATAAAATATTGCTGCGATTATATTGGGATCAAACCAGTTGATGTCGATTTATGGGTTATCAATGCGTGTTTCAAAGATGCCCTTGATGTTGCGAAATTACATTTATATGGAATTCCAGAAGAAAAAATAATTGGCGTTATGGAAGATGGAATTGCCGGGCATCATCTTGCTCATGCTTATTCAACATTTTATGCTTCTTCATTTAAAGAAGCTGCGATTTTATCATTAGATGTAAATGGAGGGTTTGATAGTAATAAAAAAGAGAATTATTCTATTTATTTTGGATCTGATGAAGGGATAAAACCTGTTAAAAAAGACTTTTTATATCATGGCGAAATGGCCATGCCTGAGGTTTATATCGCATATGCTGCCATACTTCAGCTATCACCTTCCAAAACGCTCGAAGATTATGGATATGATTATGCATTATCAAGCGGTGGTAAATTAATGGGATATGCATCCTGGGCTCAGCATCAGGATCCGAAATTCTTAACAAAAAAAATAAGTAAGGGATTATTAAGCAAAAGTGAAGAATACACAATTGATAATACTTCTATTCCTAATTTATTAGAATTAGAAGATGGTCATTTTGTTGTAAAAATTGAGAAGTTTGTAAAATATATGAGATCTAAAAATAAAATTTCTAAGTCAAATCCAAATCCATTTACTGACCAGATTTTTGGCTGGGATATTAGAAATCATGTTTTATGGAATTATAGAAATGATAGTTTGAAAGAATTGCATAATATTGAGTTTGGTGGGGAAGCACAGCGATTACTTGAAGATTCAATTATTAAAATGGCCAATTTAGCATATGAAATAACTGGTTCAGAAAATTTGTGTGTGGCTGGAGGAACAATGTTAAATATGGTTGCAAATACACGTATATTGGAGCAAACCCCTATTAAAAATGTTTTTGTTCAACCGGCATCAAATGATGGGGGTAACGCTATTGGTTGTGCTCTTTATGGATATTATAATAATTTTAATGGAAAAAACAGGCCATATTTAAATAAAGAATATAGTACCTTTTTGGGTAAAAAGCATTCGAATGAAGAAGTTGAAAGAGTATTAAATTTAAGCTGGAAATTCCCATTCAAATATAAGAAAATTGAAAATGAAGACGATCAGATAAAGCAATTATTAGAATATTTACTAAAAGACGAAGTGATAGCATTATTTAAAGGTAGAGCAGAATTTGGCCCAAGGGCCCTTGGAAACCGAAGTTTTTTAGCATCGCCAATAAATCCTGAAATGGTAAATATTATGAATGAAATAAAGGAACGTGAATGGTACAGACCAGTTGCCCCTATTGTTTTAGAAGAGGAATTTAAAAACTTTTTCGATGCTCCTTTTGATAAATCGCCCTATATGACTTTTATGGCATATTGCAATGAAAAAACAAAGAAAATGGCACCCTCCATTTGTCATATAGACGGGACAGCCAGACCCCAAACAATTTCGGAAAGTCAAAATCCGTTTGTACATAAATTATTGAAAGCATTTTTTAAGGAAACTGGCGTACCTATTTTAATTAATACCTCGTTTAATGTAAAAGAACCAATTATCGAAGGACCAGAACATGCGATTAATTCAATAATGAAAACGCAACAGCAATACACTGCTTTATTAATAGAAGATTTTTTTGTTTGGACTGAAGATAACGATGATTTTGCTATCTAGTTGCTGATGAAAACTAATTAGTTCAGAAGAAGTTATCTTTCTGAAATTACATCAGAATTAAAGAAAATTGGAGTATTCCTGCTGAAATTAAATATGTTAAACGGGAATATAAGGTTGGTATATTAATCTGCCAAAAGGTTTTTTAAAGTATTCTTCATATAGTGTAAAAGAATTCATCCATATGGCCGTACCTCTTTGAACAGTTGGGAATGTTTTTTTATCAGAGGTAAAGTTAAATTCATACATTTTACATTGTTTAAAACAGGGTTCATCTGTTGGATGTATTTCTTTTGCTTTTTGAATGTGCCCTGCAATATTGCAATTTCTCCCACTGGTGATATAAGTCCAGGGCCAATAAAAGTCAATTGGGAATCCCCATTTTTTAAATTTTTTATCGTTTATTCCTTGACGGGTCATATCAACTCCAACCCTGGTGATGCCTTTTTCTTTCAAAAAATCTTTATATTCTTCAATATCAAGACTGTTTTCTTGTAATACCTGGCGTTGGTTTTTAATTATTTTCGATGGATTTTTAACAACATCTTCTAAAATATCATATTCAGTATACGTATACCTGGGGTCTCTTTTCATCTTTATTAAAAGACGACCTAATGTTGGAATAAGGTTTTGATAATTTTTTTCGAGTAAATGTAAAACGCCAAAATCGTTAATAACCACTTCAATATTTTCAAGTGTATTTAAGTATTCAAATAATACATGAAGCTTAGCTATGCCTTTGGGACCAACATATGGCGTAACAAAAGTGAAATCCATTTCCTTTTCTTGTGCAATTTGAATTGCTTTTTTCAATTCCTCCAAAGATGGAATAAGGGTTTCACATACTTCAATACCAAAATAAATTCGTTCTATATTTGATACAAAGTCCTTACCATAATTCAAATAGAAATAATCATTTGCTATTTGTAATGTTGCCTGGTTTATTCTTACATTCGTATCAAGCAGCTTAACAATATCAGCAGAATTTAATTCAGTTACACTTTCTAAGGAGGCATCAATATTTTCAAGCCATTTAATATCAGCAAAATATACACAAAAACTCATTTCAGCTTTCATCTAATAAATAGTTTTATGTTTTATTAATTGGGGTAAGGATAATTATAATAACAATTTTCTCCTCCGCAAAATAATGGATTTATAATTAAATTCTGGCAAAATTCAACAGTTGCATTTTTATGGTCTAACACTTCCCTTACAATTTTAATTATTCCAATACAAATTTCATGATTATAGCCTCTTAATGGTAATTTAACAGCATCTATTCCCCATTCCTTAAATTTTTGAAATGAACAAAGCCCGCATTTTTCCATACTGTTAAGTAAAAATAAATGATTGACATCTACTTGTTTACTTCCGGGTAATTTTCTGGTATGGGCATACTTCGTTTTTAATTCTTTAATTTTTACTTCAATTTCATGTCTTTTGCTATAAATAGTTGCTAAACCTCCGCTTTTTTTAATTTCTTCTTTCCAGTTATATGAAGTAATAATAGGATCAGCTTTACGATTCTGATAAAAAGGAGATGTGCAAAAACTGTGATTTGTAGAATCGTGCCACGAAAAACAATATTCATCATTAAATATACAAATAAAGGCCATTCCAAAAGCTTCAAGTTTTATATGATTAGCTTTTGCTTTTAAGGCAATGTCTTCAATTTCTTTTATGGTTAGTTTCCTCGGTAATATTACTCTTTCGATGTTGGGTATGTTTTCAATATAAAATTCTATTGATTCGTAATTATTACAGGCCCCGCCAATGCTTATATTAAAAGGTGTTTCAACACCTTTGTCTCTTAAATATATCATTAATCCTAAATTTCCCACAATATATGTATCGAAAGGAATATGACTTACTTCTTTGATAATACTATGCACAATTTTTATTTGTTCAGAATTGTATTCGTGTGCATTAAATGTTAGAAATATTTTTTTCCCGAGTGAATGTATTAAATCAACCATACTAGCCAGCTGATCAACATTTTTGTATTGAAATGTTGAGTATTGACGACGATTACATGAAACCTCATATCCAAATCGATCACTCCACTTTTCCGGCACATAACCAATGAAAAATTCATCTAAACCAGCTTCTGCCAATGATTTAATTTTTTCTGTATCATTTATCCCGCTTATACCAGTAATTATATTCATTATGTAGTATTATATAATATGCTTAAGCCCAAAAGTATAATTTTTTTTTTAAAGCAAATGGTTTTATTCGCTTTTTGACTAATTTATATTTTATTTATTATGTGATTTAATTTCTTTTAATACCATCTCATTATGTACAACCTTTCGAGGGTTGAAAGTACGTGTTAGTTTGCCTTATCCTTCTATGAAATTGAAGGTTATAATATTGTCCAAGTCCGAAGGACTTAATATTATTTTAATTACTCATTCTGAATAATTAATTTCAATATTTAACGTGAGTTCGATATAGATTATTATAGTATTATTTGCCCCGTTTAGGGCGGGGCTATTGAATATTAATTATTTATATCGTTTTATAATGTCGAACTCACGTTATTTAATTAAATAATTCCTTGTAGCTAGCCGCGGAGTTTACATATTGTCTCCCCTAAATTTTAGGGGAGATGTCAGTCGAAAGACTGACAGAGGGGTGAAATAATGAAAATTCGATTTTCTGCATTTGTGTCGAAATTAAGTTGGTGAAATACTCCTTGGCTCTGTGGGGATAGTCAATTTTAAGAATTTTCTTTATTGAAGCTTACAGCTACCTTGGAGGAACCATACAGCTAAGATACAAAACTAGCATAATTAAAAACAGGTAAGCTCCACACACATAGATTTGTGTTTTCCTGATTTGATCCTGAAAGAAAAATCAGACTCCCTTTAGGGCAGTCATTTCCTGCATAAGGGCCTTTTTACAATCTATAATAAAAATTTTATATTACTGATTTAGAAGAGTTTTTTATATGGGCTGGTATTTACGTTCCATACCACTTTAAAGCCCTGATCAGTTGCAATACCTAGAACGCTTAAAATTTGTATATTTAAATTCTGTAAATATATAAGTCCTACGGACTAAAAATATGATTTAAAATAAATAAATCTATTTTATAAGGCCTGAAGGGCCTAAATATTGATATCCCCTGACTGCACAAGCTTTTTGCGTGTGTAGTCAGGGGTTTTGGCTTAGCCAAAATTTTCCGCTGTAATCATTTTGATAGTATTAGCTATTAATTTTTTTACAGCGGAATATTAATACGTTAATTAAAAATCAATATAAAATATTCACTAATATGTTGGTGTATAACAAACTTAATGA
>CAZBZX010000122.1:0-10823 GCA_964496465.1 uncultured Bacteroidales bacterium | reverse complement strand
TTTTATCACTTATCGAGGCACTATACCTTTTACCTTCCTTGCCTGCATAGTAATATTTATCATCAGCGGTTGAATTAATTGGATACCCCATGTTAATTGGATGGCTCCATTCCCCTTCATCATTTAATTCACAATAAAAAATATCATATCCTCCTAAACTTATATTTTGATGTCCATTTGAACTAAAAAATAATTTTTTACCATTCGGGTAAATATATGGATTTATTTCATTTCCGGGTGTATTAATATAAGAGCTTAAATTCCTGGGTTTTCCCCATTTTCCATTTTTTTCTTTTGTACAATAATATAAATCTGCACCTCCTTCACCCATATTCCGTGTACTTGAAAAAATTAACATATTATCTTCTGCATTTATCGTTACCCCAGTTTCATTATACATAGAATTAATGTTGCGACCTAAAGCTTCCGGTTCATTCCATACACCATCTTTAAATGAACTAACATATATATCACTATTATTACCCTCATTTCTACGTAAATATAATTTTGTTCCGTCAGCTGATAAATTCAAAGGTGTATCATCGCCATTACTGTTAAATGCATAAAATTCCGGTTTAGTCCAAAAACCTTTATTTTCAGAATAATAAATATCCTCATAATAGGCACCTGTTGTATTATCAATTAACTCTTCATTACTATAATCTTTTCTTAATCTTCTTGAACTAAAAAAAACCATTTTATTATCGAGTGATACAACCGGATTTGTCTCTGGATAGGGTGAATTTACTACTTCGCCAAAATTAACAAACTGTATCATTAAGGGTTTATTAATATATTCCATTGCATTAATACATGTTCTTATTTTACCTTCTACATTTATAGGTACCTCATCCTTAAAACAATCTTTGTACTTGAAATAATATTTTAATGCACTATCTGGTTTATTAAGAATCATATAAGTTTCAGCAAGAAAATAAAATGCATCAGGTGGTGCATCTTTTTCAATACTGCTAAAAAAGCTATAATCATCTGAAATACTTCGACAGGCTATCTTAAAATATGGTAAAGCTTTTGCTTTTTTATCAATACTGTAATAATAGCATAGTCCAACTTTAAAACTTATGTTTGAGTTGTCCGGATCGTTTTTAAAAGCTGTAAGCCACATAGGCAAAGCTTCACCAAAATTTTTAGCGGTAAGCAGTTTTGTGCCTTTGGCAATAACTTCTGAAATTGGTATTTCTTCAACATCTTTTACTTGTTTTGGAAATAATATAAAGTTTACAAGTAAAAAGAAAGAAAAGATTAAAAATAGCTTTTTCATGGTTTTATGTTTTTTGTGCTTTTTACTCATCTGACGACTTGGAGTCGTCTGATGAGTTTGCGAAAGCAACATTTTACATTATATGTTTTAATTTTTTGTCGTCAATTACATAATATGATTGATTATAGAAATCTTCAGTATAAAATTAACTAGTTCTTTTGCCAGAGTTATATTGCATATAGATCCGTTTCTTTTCCTGCAATATTCCTCAAATGACGAATATGGCCAATGCTCCATTTTATCAACCAAACCAGCAACTAATGGATTCTGGTGAATATAGTGGAAGCAGGTTTGGGCGTAATCTCTACTCATCAGACGACTTGAAGTCATCTGATGAGTAAGGCATTTGGCCTTAGCTTTTTGCTGGAAAAGCGATCCTATCCTGTTTTCCTGAATATTTATAGCCCGGGTGTAGGAACTTAGCAGGGTGCCAATTTTTCGGGAGAGGGGTTGTAAAAACTTGTCAGACGACTTGGAGTCGTACTTGTCTGATGACTTGGAGTCGTCTGACAAGTAACAGCCTTCTTCTTTAGCAACTACCAAAAAATGAAAATGATTAGGCATTAGGCAATAAGCCAGTATTTCGCAATATGGCAACAATTCCTTCTTTACCTTTTTGAGAAAAAAATCATAGTTTTCTTCTTTGAAGAAAATCTTTTGTCGGTTATTCCCCCGGTTGTAAATATGGTATATGTAGTCTGTTTCGAAATACATTTTTTTTGGTTTAATTTGCTTCTACTTATTCATGAGTTGTCAATGCTACTCATCTGATGACTTGAAGTCATCTGATGAGTATAGCAACACATTTTTTCTATTTTATAATTTTGAAGCATCAATATTAATTTTTTATTCATCTTTAATGCATCTTACAGTTAAACCTGTTTTTTTACTGAATGAATCCCATGTTTCTACATTATTATTTGTATATATTAAATAATACCATGCATAATTGGAGTCGGATGAAGTTGACGTCCAATATTCCCCATAATTTCTGATGTCATAATAGGAACTATAATAATCCCCACCAGGAAGTGCAGTAAAACCACTTTCATTAGTCGCACCATTTGGATCTGAGCTCCAATGCTCAGTGCCTGCTTCTTTTAATTTTGCACCTGCAGTACTTCCTCCACCCAGCGTACTGACCATAGTACCCCATTCAGCTTTTGAGGCCACATGCCATCCATCCGGGCACAATCCATTGGAATTATTCACTGCATACCAGTTATACAATGCACCATAAGGATCTTTATAAGTTGATTCATCATTATTATACCATGCATAAGCCCCGGTTGTATTATTTATCCAGGCAGTATTATCAGTGCCGGGGTAAACAATACTACTGCCATCTTTGTATATTGTAGTTCTAAGGTTTTCTGCCATCCAGCACTGGCTGCCAATGGTTACAGTATTGTATGAATTGCCATCAGCATCTGTTACAGGACATGTACCACAAATAAAATTGCAATTGCAATTTAAGCTGGTGTTGTTGCATAAGCTTCCTTTTATGTAAATCCTCCCTTTGCTTTCGTTAAATCTTGCTACGGTGTCGCCATCGGCATTTCGGATAATTAAATTATTTTGTGCACCGGCAGGGGCAAGGGAATCAATGGGCTGATTATCGAAAATAGTATCTTGTATGTAAGCATTGCAAAGGTTAAAAGCAAAAACTGTATCCCCACTGCTTGCCTTGATAATGAATGAATTTTCTAAGCTGCCTGCATTATATTCCCCATAATTTATTTCACTTGCTGCAACATACATATTGCCTTCATGATCAATAGTAAAAACGGTATCGCCATTTTGGTTTGTCGCCTGGAACCATGGATGCTCGAGGATAACCGTATCATAGGTATAATATCCTATGCCTAATGTACATTTACCAATTGTAGAAATTGTGAGGCTATCATTAAAATAAATGATACAAGTATCAGAATAAGTTCCCGGCAATTGTTCTTTATCCATAACCATCCAGGCTGTAATGGAATTACCAACAGGAATTGTCCCTGATGTATAAGAAATATGGAATATATCATCACCCCCTGTGCTATCGATGTTAATTATATAATCACTGGTATTTGTTACTAAAAAACTAACTGAGTCGTCTTGTGAAATGCTTGACAATAAATTGCCAAGGTCAACTGTATCGGGAATGTTAAGCATAGGCCCATCATATTCATAAGGCCCCATATCAACAGTTTTTAATGCTTTCCTGCTGTTTGAATCCAAATCGTACTGAAAATTTAAACCTGTACTATCAGCAGTATCAATACAAGGCGAATAATTACACAACCGGAAATTACCCTGGCTTGATGGTGCATTGCTAGTATCTAATAAATTTTTAAAACATGGATCAATATCAATATTATTTCCATCATCTGTACCAAAATCAGAATCCCAGTTATCACTGCCACCTGAACCCTGTATATTTGAGTAGGAATATGATATTCCGGTACTTCCTTTATATATTTGTCCATTGTGGCAGGTATTGCCCCAAACAATACAGTTTGTTAAAACCGGGCTGCAATCACTAGACGAACCTCCATTGTAAATTGCCCCGCCTTCCCATCCTGTACCGGATATATTAGCACTAATTGTGGTATTTATTATCTCCGGATTACATTCGGCCCCTGAACCAGCTTTATTATATATACCCCCTCCCTGATCATTTGATTCGTTGCCTGATATTAAGCAATTGGTTATTGTTGGATTACATTGACTGGAGAAAGATTCTATCATATCCCTATTACTAATTCCACCGCCATAGTAGCCAAAATTTCCGCTAATTATGCAATGCGATATAGTTGGATTACATTCCCCATCTATGCCATAATTATATATTCCACCACCATATCCTCCATTATTGGTGTTACTATTAATTGTACAGAATTGTATATCAGGATTGCAAACTCCTCCATCAGCATGATTATAAATTCCACCACCGCTATTGCCTGCATAATTATTAGTAATTCGGCAATTATAAATGCTTGCATAGCACGAGCCAGAACCTTTGTTATAAATTGCCCCGCCTGAATATTTTGCTGTATTTTCAGTAATTATACAATTTTTTATAACCGGATCACTCCCAGTGCCTGAACCATCATTATATATTCCCCCTCCATATTCATATGAAGCCATATCAGCATTACCTTTTGTTATCGTGAAACCATCGAGTATGGTTTGATCGCTTACATTATCAAAATGAACCACATTATTGCTATTCCCAGTGCTATCGCCCGGAAAACCATCAATATCACCGCTTAGTATAGTTGTATTGGATTGCCAGTTGCGTTCATCAATGGAAGTTTCAGTGCCATTAAATCCTCCGTAAACTGCAACACCATCGGGTATTTTAAAGCTCGAATCGCGGGCATCATCTGTATATCCATCGCCAATATCAGGGTAATATGTACCTTCAGCTACCCATATTATATCGTCTGCAATTGCTGTATCTAAAGCATCCTGCAAAGCCATAAAAGCATTGGCCCATGAAGAACCGTCGTTATCTCCTGAAGCGTCAGGATTAACAAAATAAATAACCGGTTCAGCCCCTTCATATGCGCCCATATCAATTATACTTTCCTGTATACGGGCTTCACCATCCAAATCATATAATTCTGAATTTGCAGCATTACTCCCAGTATTTAGGCAGGGCGACCTCATGAAAAGGCGTAAATTTCCTGCTGTTGTGGGAGCACTATTATAATCGGGTATACTTACAAATCTTGGATTTACATCAATATTACTTCCTCCATTGGTGCCATAAGTTGAATTCCAACTGCTACTGCCACCACTGCTTTCAATATCACAATATGAATAGGTAATTGTAGAAGAACTTTTCACTACACTTCCCCCGGTAGTGCTATTTCCCCAAAAAATACAATTTTTTATTGTATTAGTAACCGTCCCTCCCCCAAACAAAGCACTATATAATGCGCCACCACTTGATGCAGCATTATTACCTGCAATAACGCAATTAGTTAATGTCATATTAACATAACCCATAATTCCGCCACATGAGATACCTGCACCATCAGCACTGCTTGAATTTCCACTAACAACGCAATTAATAATTTGAGAATTACTATGCCCACTATTATAGCCATAATTAAATATGCCCCCACCAGTATTACCAGATATTAGGCAATTAATAATTTTAGGACTGCTTATCCCGGAATTATTGCCATGATTACATACTGCATACCCCCCCAAATTATTACAGATAAAACAATTTCGAATAACAGGACTGGAGCTATTGCCACTATTATATGCATAATTTAAAATCCCTCCACCATTATTTTCCGGGCTACTCCCATTAGCATTTCCATCTTTTATGGAAAAACCATCGAGAATTGTTTGGGTACCTACATTAAAACAATATACCACATGATAAGTGTTATCGGTATTGTTTCCCAATGTACCGATATCACCGCTAAGAATGGTAATGTATGTTTCCCAGTCACGATCATTAAGGGAAATTTCGGTCCCTTTAAATCCTCCAAAAATTTTAATATTTGATTCTATGTTAAAAGTTGATGTCCGCGCATTTTCGGTCACGTTGCCACCTTCATCCTCATCGGGGTAATAAGTTCCTTTAGCTACCCAGATAGAGTCACCTGAAGAAGAATTGTATATGGCATCCTGAAGGTATTTATATGCACTGACCCAACTAGTGCCATTGCCGCCAGTATTGGCAGAACTGTCAACATAAATAACATTTGCCTGTATGCTTAAAGAAAAGAACAAAAGCATTATAAGGGTTAAAATTCTATTTATATCTTTCATTTTATTTGGTTTTAACCTCACTCATCCGATGCCTTAAAGGCATCGGATGAATATGCCATTTAATTCCCAAGTTGTATAATTACATTCCCATTTTCATCGCCACGTATATAGCCTTGTACACGCAAATCACCGTTTACATTCATTTTTTCACCGATATCTCCGCTTGTGCCAACTTCCACCTGCCCATTGCTTTTAACAACCAGGGCAGACTCTTTTCCGGAAACATCAACAGTTACCGAATCGCCTTCTATTGTAACCTTTGTGTTGCCATCTGCATCCTTTATTTCTTCGGCCGACCCGGCTAATAAATTTGTTTCAGTGCCAGTTGCACCTTTAAAAAACAGGCTGTCGTTATGGGCATATAATTTACCATACCCGGTTGTTGCATCAGGCGCTATAATTTCATCGAGGCTTAAATACCCTTCAATGGTAGTATTCGCAAGCAAGAACAGGCTGTCGTTAGTAAAATCACCGTAAATAAGAGTTCCTTCGTCGTTTGAAATATATAATTTGTTTGAACCGGTTTCTTCGTAACCTGCATAAGGGCCAATAAATACATTAGCATGGCCCTCATTACTATATCCGGCATGATAACCTACAAACACATTGCTACTAGCAGTAGATGCAGATTCGCCAGCACCTTCCCCAATATAAAGTGAACTGTGATTATTCGGAAATTCCAATCTAGTGCCGTCAAATTTCATTTTAATAGTGTTATTAACATAATAATCAAATTCATCATCTCCATTTACTTCTAAATAAGTCTGTCCATCTTCTTGATCTTTAATTTTATTTGAACTGGGGCTTATCCAGTCTAAATCACCATCATACATTCCTAAAACCTCACCATCTTCCCCAGCATCATCGGGGAATGAATAATTGTCATAAATATCTAATGTACCATTAATCCTGAGTAAATCCTCATCAAAATCGCCATAAATTAAGGGTTCATCAGAATCGGAGTTCTCAATATATAATTTATCTCTTTCTTCTTCATAATACCCTGCCTGGTAACCAATAAATACATTACTATAACCTGAAGATGAATAGCCTGCTTCATAACCGATATACGTATTTCCCCCGCTTTCGTCGTTTTCATAGCCAGCATTATAACCGATGTAAACATTCCCATCCCCTTCTTCATTGGAATAACCGCTGCCATTACCAATATAAACATTTTGAGTGGTTTCCATAGCATCAGCATACTTCCCTGCATCCAGGCCAATGATAACATTATCCCCGTTGTTGTTAAACCCTATTGTTTTACCGTTAAAATTCATTTTTTCTTCGCCGTCAATAGAAAAACGGATGGTATCGTTAGAAACAGATACACCATCATCGCCATCGACAATTTCTGAAGATGATCCTCCCCCGGCATCATCCCAGTATAATTCTCCTTCACCATCTGTTGTTAAAACCTGCCCCTCATCACCATCACTAATTGGAAAAACATAACTGTCACTTATTTCAAGAGAACCATTAATTCTAATAAAATCCTCATCAAAATCACCATATATTAAAGGATTCAAACTTCTTGAATTCTCAATATACAATTTATTTGAACCTGTTTCATGATAACCGGCGTTACTTCCAAGAAATACATTTAGCGAACCTGTTGCATTATATCCCGCACTATTGCCTATATAAACACTTCGTGCGTTTGTTGTTGCATTATAACCGGCATTTACACCAATAATTATTGTTGAATCACCGGTGGTTTTTTGGTTTGCAGCAAAATAACCCAATATTACATTATTATGTCCCTGGTTATTAGAACCAGCATATCCGCCACTAATCAGGTTTTTATCTCCTGTATTTTTATTACCTGCATATTCACCAACAAGGGAATTATAATTACCAGTATTCTGATTTCCAGCATAATAACCAAATATATTATTCCAATACCCAATATTATTTATACCTGCAAAAGTACCCATAATAATATTATCTTCTCCCTCATTTGAAGATCCTGTACTATAACCGATTAATATATTATTATCTGCACCTTCAGCATTTGAACCACCCGCATAGTAACCAATTAAAATATTATCATCTCCTGCATTTGCATCACCTGCACTATTACCTAGTAAAATATTTGATTCGCCTGAATTGCTATATCCTGCAACAGATCCAATGATTATATTTTCATCACTTGTATTTTGCTCAGCTGCATCATATCCTAATATAATATTCGAGCTACCAGAATTATAATATCCTGCCCAATAACCTAGAATTGTGTTTTCATCCCCAGTATTACTATCGCCACTTTGCCATCCAATAATTTCATTATAATTACCAACATTTCTAATACCTGCCTGATAACCAATTATTGTGTTTTGGATACCTGTATTATAAAAACCGGAAGAGTCACCAAAAATTATATTTTTACCTGGATTAAAAAATTTAATTCTATTGCTATCAACCACCATTCTCTTAATCCCTTTTATATAAAAATGAATTGAATCGTTTTCAATGGTTACTTTCGTATCCCCATCAGCGATTTCTGAAGGGGTACCGGCGCCACTAACTGTTAACCATGCTAATTCGCCACTGCCATTGGTGCCCATTACCTGGTTGTTTGTACCATCAGCAGCCGGCAAAGTATATTCATCACCTACAGAAAGTGTTCCGTATATTTTAAGCGAATCATTCGCAAAATCTCCATAAATAAGCGGTGTAGAAGAATTAGAATTTTCGATATATAATTTTTGGCTGCTGGTTTCGTTGTAACCCGCCTTATAACCAATAAACACACTGCTATCACCTGTTACATTTGAAAAACCTGCCATATTTCCCAAAAACAAATTTCCTTCTCCTTCTGTAATATTATTTCCAGTTTTAAATCCTATAAATACGTTTTCACTACCCGAAGTTGTTTTAAATCCACTCTGCCAGCCTAAAAAAGTATTATGTGTAAATATTGAATTAATCGGTTCGCCACACCCGGCATACCTTCCAATTAGAGTATTATAATAGCCTGATGTATTAAATAAACCTGCACCTGATCCAACATACGTATTCTCATATCCATCATCATTACTATAACCAGCCTGATAACCTAAAAAAGTATTGTTACTAACTGTATTATTATAGCCTGCCTCATATCCAATAAAAGTATTTAAGCTGCCAGTTGTGTTACTATACCCACTTTGGTAGCCTAAATAAGTATTATCACTTCCATCTTCAGTTAAATATCCACTTTTGTATCCGATAAATGTGTTATTGGAATATGAATCTCCTAATGAACCATATCCTGCCTGCATTCCAATAATTGTATTATGTTCTCCTGTCAGATTATTGTATCCTGCTTGGTTTCCAAGCGAAACATTATAGGAACCATCTGTATTTGCTGCCCCTGCATATTTTCCAATAAATGTATTTAGCGCTCCCAGATTAATATTATATCCACTCATATAACCTAAAAATGTATTATCTGAGCCACCGTTTAATAAGTATCCACTTCTATATCCGATCATAGTATTATTATTATCTGCAAATAGTTCAATCCTGTTGCTGTCTATTACAGCTCGTTGTTTACCTGCAATAGTAATTTTTACCGAATCGTTTTCAACGGTCACTTTTGTATCCCCATCAGCAATTTCTGAAGGTGTACCTGCAGCACCAACAGTAATCCATGATAAGCCACCACTACCATCTGTTTGAAGTACTTGATTTGAAGAGCCATCTGAATTAGGTAATGAATAGTTATTATTTATCCTTAATGAATCAATAGAGGTAACAGTTTCATTACCGGTTAAATAACCTACTCCGGTATGATCACCCCAGCCATAAGCAGTTTTCCAATTGGTAGTATCTGTTAAGTTTGGTTTATTTATGAGGTCATTATAATCACCGGTAAAACTACTACCTGAATTCCAGTTGGCTGTATCGGTTGTAGTTATTCCAGCAGCTACAGAAGATGAAAACTGAGGATCAGTTTCAGTGTAATTATCCAGCTTATTATTCCAGTTTGTAGTATCCATGCTTGTTACACCTGAAGCAATTGATAAACCATATACAGGATCGCTTTCAGTGTAACTGTCTAATTTATTGTTCCATTTAGTGGTGTCTGTTCCAGTAATTCCAGAGGCTATCGATAAACCGTATACAGGATCGGTTTCTGAGTATGTTGTTAAATAACCCTCAGTAGAATGGTCACCCCAACCATATGCATCATTCCAATTTACAGAATCTGTTAAGTCGGGTTTATTTGAAAGGTCATTATAATCGCCTGTAAAATTATTGCCTGAATTCCAGTTGGCGGTATCTGTAGTTGTAATTCCTGAGGCCACACTAGAATTAAATTGTGGGTCAGTTTCAGAATAACTATCCAGTTTATTATTCCAACTTGTTGTATCCGTTCCTGTTATACCGGCAGCTACTGATGTACCATATACAGGATCAGTTTCATCTGTATTGGTAAAATGATCAAGGTCACTAATCTGACTTTCTACAATGCTTATTCCTGTTGATTTATCCCATGCAGTAAAATCCGGATCAGTTTCAATAAAGCTGTCCAGTTTATTATTCCAGTTGGTTGTATCAGCTCCGGTTATTCCGCTAGCTATTGATGAACCAAACACCGGGTCAGTTTCATTTATTCCACCTGTAATATTTTCTGCCGTTTTTGAATGGATTGCATAGGGAACTGACAGAATTTGGCTTGTGCCTAATTCAGTATAATCTTGGTCTCCATTTTCTATCTCAATCTTAATAAAATAACTATCATCGCCCCAGTCTATACTTGAAAAGTCACCGG
>CAZBZX010000121.1:5757-11238 GCA_964496465.1 uncultured Bacteroidales bacterium | reverse complement strand
TTAAGGATTCTAACAAATTTATTTCCATTTCAAGTGGAGATGAATTTTTTATACGTTTTGTACCTCAATCGAGGTTTTTTCAAAGTCAGGAATTGGAAGTAAGCGGAAAAATATTTTGCAACGAAGAAATTGAAGACCTGAATATAAAAAGACAGATACGATTAGTAAAAGAAATTAATTTAAAGTAAATAATATTGTCACCCTGAGTTTATCGAAGGGTATGTCAAAAAAGTCAATAGGTAAAATCATCGTTCGACAAGCTCAGGATGACATTTAATAATTAATAAGAATGACAGAATCAAAAGGAGTATTAGATAAAAAATACGCAATAGAACGATTAAAAAAACCTGAATTAAATTTCAGGTTCAGGGTAAGAGCCACTTTTGTAAAAAATGCCATAAAAAAATACCTGAAAAAGACCGAAAATCTTGAAATTCTGGATTTTGGTGCTGCCGAAGGGTTAACCATGCTTGAAATGAGTAAACTATTACCTGGTAGCAATTTAATTGGAATTGAGTATTCACAGGAATTGATAAATCAAGCTCCTGAACTACCTGAAAACATTAAACTTATGCAGGGCGATGTAACTGATCTTGAAAATATCCTAAAAAATAGTCAATTTGATGCAGTTAGTGCATTGGCTATACTGGAACATCTAAAAAATCCTGAAAAAGCATTAAAGGAAGCATTCGAAGCTCTTAAACCAGGCGGATTATTTATTGCATCGTCACCAAGCCCATTCTGGGATCATATATCTACTAAACTTGGACTACTTAAAGATGAACAACATGAAGTGGATATGACTAAAAAATTGATGATACAAATTGCCAAAGATGCTGGTTTTGAAGTTATGAAATTCACAAGATTTATGTGGTCACCTATTTCATTTTTACCTTATTTAAAAATAAGAGTATCTCCAAAATTTTCATTAACAGTCGATAATATTGTTAGTAAACTCTTTATATTTAACTGGTTATTTGTAAATCAAGCAATAATTGCAAGAAAACCTAAAATATAAATGAGATTTAACAAATCCATAAAAACAAAAACCTTTGTCAGGTTAATCGGATTTATATTGTTAATTTATATTTTCTTGAAAATTGACTGGCATCGATTTGGAAGCAGCATACAAAATATTCAAATACTTCCTTTGGTTTATGCAGCTTTATTGCTTATCCCATTGTACATTTTAAAATCATTTCGCTGGAAATATTTATTATCCATTCAAAAAATATCCTATTCCTTTAAAAATACATTCCTTGCCTTTTTATCATCAAATTTTATTGCTTTTATTACTCCAGGAAGAATTGGTGAAGTTGCTAAAGCATTTTATGTTAAAGACGATCTAAAAATAAGTTTTGCCAAATCAATCCCATCCGTTATCATCGACAGAATTTATGATATGTATATTTTATTGGCTATAGGAACGATTGGACTCCTAAACTACTTTTCATACGAAAATCTTAGTACAGCTTTCTGGGCAGTACTTTTACTCTTCTTAATCCTTCCAATAATTTTTTTATGGAAAAGCTTTATGCTTAAAATGGTAAATATTTTGCGTTTAAATAATGTAAAAATTATGAATATTACCATTTTTGATTTTCTGCATAGTTTCTATACCGAAATTAAAATTATGAGTAGCTTCAAGTTATTTACAGGAATATTGTTAACAATAGCTGCATATGCTGTTTTATTTATGTCAGGTTTGGAAATAATCAAAGCCATTAATCTTAATATAGATTATATTACTATTGCTATTTTTATTTCCATAGCAAATATTTTATCATTTATTCCTATTTCTATATCTGGTATTGGAACCAGAGATGCCAGTTTAATATATTTATTTTCATTAATTAATTATTCAAAAGAAGAGGCATTAGTATTTTCCACCTTATTATTTTTTATTTTTTTTGTTATTGGAGGATTATATGGTTTTATTTGTTATTTAATTAAACCAATAAATATTAAAAGTATTAGAAGTAAATATAAAACTTAAAGGATTTATATAATAATTTCAAACCAAAAAGTGCACTAAGTTACGCTAAGAATTAAAATTATGGATATTGAAAAATTATGAAATTAACGTAAGTTCGATATAAATATCTGAATTTTATTGGCCCTGTCCTTTAGGGCGGGGCTATTGAATATCAATCATTTATATCATATAGTTATATCGGACTCAAGTTAAATCAATTTTAGATTTTTCATTTAGAGTACATCCTAATTTAGGTCGTTGATTATTAGAAAGCGCCTATGAAGAATGCTTATTTTATGAACTTAAGCAAGCTGGGCATAAAGTCGAAAAGCAAAAATCAATGCCCTTGTTTTATAAAGATGTGAAACTTGATGTAGGATATCGAATTGATTTATTTGTTGAAAATTCTATTGTCGTAGAAATTAAGTCTGTAGAAGCATTGGCTGATATTTATTTAGCTCAAATATTAACATACATGAAACTTTCGAATTCAAAACTTGGATTATTAGTAAACTTTAATGTTTCTTTGTGAATATACTTTGAGTTAATTTGTGGTAAAAAAATGACACCATTTGGACATATAGCAACTTCATACTTAATTGGGAAATCGCATAAGTATTTTATCATTTCTGCAATAATTTTAGGAGGTTTAGCGCCTGATTTAGATTTAATATTAATACCATTCAAAATATTTAATGAATATCACCGAGTTTTAACACATAATATTTTATTTGTTTCCATTTTCTCATTTATGCTCATTTTATTTGACAATAAAAACAGAAGCTGGCTTGTGTTATTATCAGCACTAATTGGAGGTCTTTTTCATTTATTCATCGATTCAATTCTTGATAATAACCCATCAAATGGAATTGGAGTAGCTTGGTTCTGGCCTTTTTCAGATGTTGTTTTGTCTCCTTTCAATTTAATTTCGGAAAAACACTATCAACCAGAAGGGTGGGATAATTTTTGGCAAATGGCTAAAAACTCGTTACATATTCTGTATTTTGAAATTCCAATTATTTTAGGTGGATTATTTGTATTCTTTAAATTAAAAAAGAAAACGATAAATTCTATATAATCAAACTACGTAGTTTCTATTATATTGGAGGATAAAAGCCGCATTTAAAATTAATTATTAGGGTTTTTAATTCTTTTCCAGTTTCGTAAGTCGTAAGCATTATTTTTGACTTCGAACTGGTATACAATTTTTAATTTATTTAATTCCCAAATTTTCCTTTCCCAATTAACTATTGTTGAAGGCAATGTCCTTAATGGTGGAGGGTTAATCTTAGTAGGATCATTTTCATCAAATACAATGGAACTCGCATCAGCATTACTCATAAAACGCCAGTCTGTCCTTACATCACCCTTATTTCCAAAATCTTTCACTAACAATAATGCAAATAATTCCATAAATCTATCATTTACTACCCCTAGATTCGGATTATAAATGATGGGTATCTCTTTATCAATCTCACCATTAAAGTGTGTCCAGTGAGGCCCATGGTCAGATACAACCACAATTTTTGTGTTGTTATACACATTATTTTCCTTCATCCATTTAACCCATTTAGAAAATGTTTGCATGGTCCATTTATTATTTTTATAAGGGGTTACATCACAAATCATTTTTCCATCTTTATCAATTATATCCCATGGATGATGCGAAGCAGTAGTATATAAATAAATAAAATTTGGCTGGTTGCCCGTTGTATCTGAAATAAAGGGTAGTATTCTTAAAAAATTATAAGGTTTAGTTTTACTTGTGTTTTCATTTGTTTGGTAATCGCCGTGTAACCATTTTCCATTATTATATATTTTTGGTTTTAAAAATAATGGGGAACTATAAAACGCAGCATTTTCCCACAATAATTTAAATCCTATTTCTTTAGCTAAACCAATGTTTAATTTTCCATTCCATTTATTCCAGTCTTCATTCCATGTTGGCAGAAAAGTGTCAAACGAATTTTTATCTATCAATGAATAAATTATTTTGTTTGCAGTGAACCTATATCCTTTTGATTTTATTTTTTTAAAATAATCATTCGAAATATCCGTGATTTTTTGTTCAAAAGTATGATTTTCATCTCGATTCAATTTATCAATAGTGTAGTTAAAACCGCATAACATTGGGCCAAGGGAAGAAGCTGTTATTGAGGATATAGACAATGTGTTAGGATACCAAATAAAACCATCAAGTTCGCTCTTTAGCTCAGGGTCTTCTTCTAATATCTTATTCATATACCAACCATGAAACATATCAAGAATAACGAATACCACATTTTTATTTCCTTTAGAGAAAGTAATTGAATTGGAGATGTTAGAGTAAACTTTAACTTTTTTAAGGAAAGAATCAGTACTAATAGCCACAGTTAAACTTTGCGAAATTAAAATAATATTAACCAGAATTAAGATAATAATTGATTGTTTAAAATATTTTTTATCAATAATCCATCTAACTGTAAATATGCAACATAAAATACCAACGCCTTCAAGGATATAATAAAAAACAGGTTTTGCCAGATTATCCTGATTTATAAACTTATTTTCTTGAAGTGATCCAACATCTATTGGTAGAATAGTGTTATGAACAAAACTTACTATAGTTAATACTATGATTAAAATAAACCAAAAATATTTTATTCGCCTAGGTAATAGTAAATAAATAGCAAATAAAATTACTAGCGATAATACAAATAAATGAATGTTGTTTTTTAAAATTTCAATGGCAGGAAATTCAAAAATTTTAGGATATGATGAATATATAGCGATCGGATTCCACAAAAAAACAAACCCTGCCAAATAGAAAACAGCTAATAAATATAATGCCCTATTTTTTTTTGGCAGATATGATATTTTTTTTCTTGATCGTTCATAATAGAAAGTTGAAGTAATTATTATAAATAATATTCCTGGGAAAACAACATTAAGCAAACTGCTTTTATTTATGGCCCAATTAAAATTAAATAGAGATGTAAATTCTTTCCAATCAACTAATACCCAAACATTAAATAATTGAAAAAAGAATAATATACCTAATAATATAACTGCAATAAGTGGCCACCATTTATTAAATAATTTTTTATTTTTTAAGAAATTCAATAGTCCAACTATTTGACCTGTAATCATTAAAAATATTGCGAAAATACTTAGCGTAATATTTTCACCAGCGTAATAAAAATTTGCTGCAAAATAAAAATAGATGGTTAAAAAAAGTAAGCTGAAAAAAAATGTTGACTTTATTTGAGCGTCTGTTCTTCGAATTTGAAATAACCTAAAAATTATACTTTTATCTCTTTTTATTGAGTGATAAATATTTGCAATTACAACGATAATAAGCCATGCTACTGCTATAGATATTGCTATTCTTATAAAAATATCATTAAAATTATTATGTATTGCCCAGTTTATTTGTGCCACAACCAGTACCAACGAAAATATGTAAAAAGAAATGGAATAATATCTGCCGAAAGACGAAATATTTAATTCAACTTTATTCGTTTCAA
>CAZBZX010000121.1:0-5747 GCA_964496465.1 uncultured Bacteroidales bacterium | reverse complement strand
TATCCTTGTATTCAAGCCCAACAAATGTATCCCTAAAGCTTGTTATCACTAGTTTAATTCTGGATTTCAGATCATTAAAATCAAAAAGATCTATATTTTCTGTTTTTTTAACTCCTCTAAATACTTCAGGATTTGTAACAAATAACCTAAAAAAGCTAAACACATTGTTCATTGTCCAATACAGCACCAAACCTGAGGGAAGTTTAAATAATAATATTAAAAATATTATGGCTACTACTAGCATCTGTTTTCGTTCTGACGTATTGCCATTTCGGGTGTAAAAATAGGCAGTAAGTAAATTTACCAATGTCATAGCGATTGGAAGAATATTAACAATACCCAAGAGAGCATCAGGGGTGCTTAAGTCTTTAATAAATAAAAAACTTACCCCTGTTAACTGATCGAAATGTTCCAGAAACTTATAAGCAGCAATAAAAAATGGTATTTGCAGCAATAAGCTCAATATTGGAATTAATGCCTTTAGTGGACTATAATTATGCTGCCTGTTTAGAGTTTTTATATAGTAATATCGCTCCTGACCTTTATAGCAACGTTTAATTTCATCCAGCAATGGTTTCATTTTTAATTTAACCGCATCGTCTTTCCTTTTTACTCTCTCAATTAAAATAAATATGGGTAATAATAACAACGAAATTCCTAAACTCAATAATACAATTGACAATCCGTAATTACCGGTAATGCTATAACTAAATAAGAATAGTTGTTTAATAATAAAAACAAATGGGGCAATAAGTAATTCAAAAATTCTCATAAATATTCCCTTTTACATTAATTCCTTACTTTTTCGAGTCCATTGATAATTTCTAGTATCTGGTTTGCTGCTGTTTCCCCAGCGTTTCCAAAATTATATACCGATTCATTTTTCAATTCCTCTAACTGGTTAATAGGTGGGTTCTCAAGCAATTCATTTACTAAGCTGCTAATAATTTCAACATCTTTTTCATCAAATTCTTTTCCAAGCCGGCTGCGTTCACGTTTCTCCCACATTTCATAATTCAGTTCGCTTCCTTCATATCCTTCAATTGTGTCAAATTCAGTTTTAAGAAGTAAAACAGGTTTGGAGTACAAAAATGCATAATCCCAAAACACGCCAGACAGGTCACTAATCATAAGATCAGATTTGGCCATACTTTCTGTTGCTAATGGTTTTCGGTCAATAGAAAAGCGAAGCTCGTTCTTAAAACGTTCTTCAATTTCTTCCATTATTTTCGGAAAACTCACAAAGCTTTGAGGATGCGGACGAAGTATAACATTGTATGAGCTGTTCTTCATTAAACTTTCAAAAAATTTAATCCCGAAACGATTTATAATAGAATACTCTTTCCAGGTTGGAGCAACTAAAACTATCGGATTTTTCTTTTCAGGTAACGACATATTATTAATTTCATCCAACATAATATCGTAATAGGTTAACCCAGTTTCTAAAAGCAATTTTTTATTAGTCCCTCGTTTTTCTTCCAATTTTCTAATTCCTTCTATTTGATGAAGACCTGAACAAAAGATCGAATCAAAATAATCAAAAGCAAATTTTCTATAAGTAAATATATCAATAGGGGCATGAACTATATGTGCATAATGCTTAACATTTTTCGACCGTTTAATCATCATCACATCTAACTGGGGAGTAGTCATACCTACGAATTTGGCTTTCAATTTATTTAAATAGATTGAGGTCATGGTAAGATTTCCGATATACTTACTACTATAATAATCAGATTTATAGTTCAAACCCAGATCATCTTTATCAGAAGTTAAATAGGCACAAGTAACTTTTTTCTTTTCAAGAGCACGAATAACGGGTAAAAAAACAGGCCAATATTGTTTGCCTTCAGAATAAAAAAGAATATCAATATTTTCGAAATCGTTGCTATTAATAAATCCTTTTCCTAGGAACAGGTTTTTAACCTTGTAAAAAAATCCACGCAAAGCAAAAGCAAGTGCAGCAATAAGTGCTATAATTATATATAAAAGTGCACTCGTTGATGCAGGATCTATGTATAATAAAATTGATATCATTTGTTTATTTTAAAATGATTTATTTAAAAAGTCCCATATATCATTTTTTGAAACAGCTCTGGGATTGTTCGTCAGTCTTTCAATATTTACATTATTAATAATAACATTGGGGTCAAAATCTTTAATTAGTTCAGATATACTTATATTTATTTTAATGTCATTAAAAAAATTCAATAAAGTGGAAGGAGCATTCCGAATATCTGTCTTTATAATATTTAATATTTTATCAATTCTTTCTTTTACACTTTCTGGCCCTTTTGGATCTATGCAATTCTCAATAGTTAAAAAATAATTGAAATTAATGAAAAATGGAAAGCTTAAAGCAACAGCATGACCATGAGGAATTTTATAATAACTTGTAAATGCATAAGATAAAGCATGAGGTGCTGTAGTTGTAGTAATATTAATAGCCTTACCAGCTAAAAATGAGGCTTCCTGCATTTTATCTTTTGTATGTTCATTTTGTTCTTGAATAGCATCTTGCAGATTATCCCAGACCAATTTTACAGCTTTCAGTGCATACTTTTCCGATTCAGCATTTGATTTTATGCTCCAAATGGATTCAACAGCCTGACAAAATGCATCAAGGCCTGTACATGCATTCAAATATGGACTCGCCGATAATGAAAATACAGAGGATAAATATACATAATCAGGTAAAACAGTTGGATGGCTTACTGAATATTTTTTTTTATCAATATATAGCACTGCAAATTGAGTAGCTTCCGCACCCGTTCCTGCTGTTGTGGGAATAGCTAATAAAGGTGTTTTTGCCTCGTCAATTTGTGACTTTCCCAATACAATATCTTCAATTTTTGATTTTTGATTTGAAAAAATACGAATAAGCTTTCCCATATCTAATACGCTTCCACCTCCAATGGCTATTATTAAATCAAATTTTCCTCTTTGAAATAACTCTATTCCTTTTTTTAAATCTTGTAATTGTGGGTTAGGATTAAAATCGTAAAACGAAACCAACTCTTTCTCTCCTACCAATTGATTGATAAAAGATTCAGCTCCAGAGATCTGATAAGAGTTATTATCCCGGACAATAAATATTCTTTTAGGCTCAATTTTGCTTATCAGGGATTTAAGTTCATCTTTTTGGTTTTTATGAAAAATCTTTTGTCCCATTATTTTTCAAGATTTTGCATAAAATTATTCTTATTGTCAACCGGTTTAATTGTTGGTCTTCCTAAGTTATCTCTTGAACCCACACGCACTTTCACTTCAATCAATGCAGGACATTTATTTTCTGTTATATATTCAAGTGCTTTATTTAACTCATCTGCCGTTAAAACTGAGGTAGACCATTTATAATTATTTGCTTTGGCAATTGCAGGTATATCAATATTAAAGCTTACTGTGGGTTGTCCGCCAACCGATTCATGAGCCCCGTTATTTATAACTATATGTATATAATTATTGGGTGACATATTTCCTGTAATAGCTAAAGAACCCATATGCATAAGCATTGCCCCGTCCCCATCAATACAAATAACTTTCTTGTTGGGTTTATTTAAAGCAATAGCCAAAGCAATTTGACTTGAATGACCCATAGAACCAACTGTTAAAAAATCGGAATGATGAAGTTGTTTTAGAGCAGCTCTGCATTCAAAAAGTTCGCGTGATGTTTTTCCTGTGGTAGAAACAATAATTTCATCACCTTGCAACTGGTTAACGATAATCTTAATAGCATCCTCACGGCATAGTTCAAAATTTGTTTTACTGGTTTCCTTTATTGAGTATTTATCGAATATTCCCTTTCTAACAATTATAGCATAGGGTATATTGGTATTTTTTATTTCTGATATTGCATCATGAATTTGCACACTTGCATCTTCTTCATTTTGACTCAGAATTAAAAAAGGAATCCCCATTACTTTTAGCATATCAAGTGTAACTTCTCCTTGCGTGATATGTTGTGGTTCATCTTTTACTCCTGGTTCACCACGCCAACCTATAATAAGTAATAAAGGTATATTATAAACTTGCTTATCAATAAGAGACAATAATGGATTAACAGCATTTCCAATTCCGGAATTTTGCATATAAACAGCTGGTATTTTTTTTGTAGCCAAATGATATCCTGCTGCCAAGGCAATTGCATTACCTTCATTAGCTGCAATTATGTGATTATTCTTTGGAACGATATCAGTAATATATGCGCATAAATCTTTTAATAAAGAGTCAGGGATACCACTAAAAAAATCAATATTGTAACTAGAAAGCCAGCTATAGAATTTCTCAGGACTAATCATTATTTTGTTCCAGGTATTAAATTAAGAATCTCTTTTATTGACATACATTTATCATTAACTTCAAAAGATCTTTCATGTGTAAGTATAGATTTAGCAACCTCAACCATTGCAGGATAAGCACTTCGTAATAAATGATTTGCATAAATAACAATATTGACACCTGCTTCAATAAGTTGATTTTCGTAAATTTGACAATAGCTTGATGGAACGGCTACAAGTGGAACCCGTTTATCAAACTTTTTATATCTCTCACAGAATTCCATTATTTCTTTTCCATTATTTTCTTTGCTGTGAATCATAATACCATCAGCTCCTGCTTCAATATATGCTTTGGCTCTAACAATTGCATCATCTATTCCATTCTTTAAAATTAAGCTTTCTATCCTGGCAATAATCATGAAGCTTTTGGTAACCTGTGCTTTTTTACCAGCATTTATTTTATAACAAAAATCCTCAATACTGGCCTGTGTTTGTGAAACCTCTGTGCCAAAAAGGGAATTCTTTTTCAATCCTGTTTTATCTTCAATAATAATGGCCGATACTCCTAAACGCTCCAACGTTTTTAAAGTAAATACAAAATGTTCTGGTATACCACCCGTATCGCCATCATAAATAATAGGTTTGGTTGTAACTTCCAAAATATCATTTAATCCATGAAGTCTTGAAGTTACATCCACCGCTTCAATATCAGGTTTACCTTTAGCTGTAGAATCAGTAAGACTGCTAAGCCATATAGCGTCAAATTCCTTTTTTCTGCCTTCGTGTTCAATAAAAATATTCTCAACTATTAATCCGGTAAGTCCATTATGAGCTTCCATTACTTTAACAATAGGTTTTGATTCAATTAACCTACGAAAGCGATCCATTCTAATTTCAGGAGTTGTGCCAA
The DNA here is from genome assembly GCA_964496465.1 of uncultured Bacteroidales bacterium. Taxonomy (GTDB): domain Bacteria; phylum Bacteroidota; class Bacteroidia; order Bacteroidales; family CAYFUP01; genus CAZBZX01. The sequence goes on along the minus strand of CAZBZX010000121.1, from coordinate 560 downwards.
TTTCTTTAATGCTTTGATTTAGTTGTGTTGATGATATTCCCTGCGTATAGGGGACTTCATGAAGCTGTCCACCCCATTCTTTTAGCGTATCAATAACTTTTTGTCTCGTTTGTTGTTGCACACCTTTCTTCCAATCATCACCATGAACCACAAAGTCGGGTTTAATTTGACGTAAATTTGGAGTATAATCCAGTTCATGCTGTGGAATTACTTCCGATACACCTTTTATACTTTCGACAATGATTTTTCGTTGCTCATATTTTAAAGCCGGAAGTCTTTTATAACTTGCAATAGCTTTATCAGTCAACAAGCCAATAATAACATTGCCAAGCTTTTTAGCTTCTTTTATTATATTTAAATGTCCGGGATGAATTAAATCAGCACTCATCCCGACATATACTTTTTTAGTCATAAAAAATTTTTTACCAAAAATATAAATAATTGTTATTTATGCGATAGCATTTTTGATTTATAAAGTTATAAGGTTCTCAATAAAACTCCTTTTATTAAATTATTTAATTATAAATACCTTCAGAAACCTTATTATATGCAAATTACAT
>CAZBZX010000120.1:0-11241 GCA_964496465.1 uncultured Bacteroidales bacterium | reverse complement strand
ATTGAATTTCAATTATTTCTTGTTTAAAAGTCAGATGTATTAATATTATAAAATTAGTTTAATCTCTTATTTCGAAACTGAGTTATTATATTTGTTATATAACTCTTTGGAAAGTGATTTTATATAATTAATTAAGGAAGCTGGTTTTATAATATTAATTTTATTACCATATTTAATTAACCAGCCACCGACATAGGATATAGAATTATTTAAAAATGTTATTTCAACATTACTTTCACCTACCTTTTCACCAATAAATCCAAAATAATATTTTAATGATTGAAGCTCGGAATAAATGCTTTTATCAAATCTAACAACCATTTCAATTAAATCATTTGCACTCATTAAATTTTTAAAATAATGTTCCATGGTCTCACGATTTTTTCGCTCGAACTTTTCATTTAAAATGTTGAGATTCTGTATACGATCAATTCTAAAATCGCGGTAATCTTCCCTCATTAAACAATACCCAATTAAATGCCATGAAAATCCATAATAGCATAAGCCAATTGGTTCAACCAATCTCTTTTTGGTTATTTCATTTTTATAATACGATTTATAGTCAATGGATAAAATAAACTGACTAACTAAAGCATTTTGAATAACAGAGAGATAATTCGTTTCTTCTGAATTTAAACCTGAGGCAGACGAGTATTTAATATCAATATGCTCATTAAGTTTTGAAATAAATTCCTTATCTGCAGTTGATAAAACAGATTTAATCTTAAAAAGTGCTGATTGATAATCCTGATTTGTTGCATTATCTGTAAGTTTCTCAACAAGCTTTCCAGCCATTAGCATAGCAATTGCTTCCTTTTTTTCAAACATTACAGGAGGCAAATAATAGCCATCGGTAATATAGTACCCTACTCCTGCCTCAGCTCCAATTGGAACCCCCGCTTCTTCCAATGCCCTTAAATCTCTATATACTGTACGTTTGCTTATTTTAAAGCGTTCAGCTATTTCCTCAGCTTTAACAATTTGTTTTGATTGTAAATGAATTAAAATAGCTGTTAGCCTGTCGATACGGTTCATAAAAATGAATAATTTAAGTAAAAATAATTGATTTTTTCAATTTTCTAAAATGTAGTCAATTGCAACCAGGTGGCTTTGCAGGTATTGCCTAGCATAAAACTTAAGTATAAAAATCATTTTTTGTCCAGTCAATGAAACGATATAAAGAAAAATCTTAAATCCATTAAATTATTTGACAACCTGAGTTCAATTTATTTCATCTGGATTTTTATATCTGATTTCTTTCCCTCAATCTGAATAAACCCAATTCATTCTGCATAAAATTACAATTTAATAATTTTCTGCAAATGTATCAATTGGTTATCTTTTTTAATGTTTAAAATATAAATGCCTTTTTGAATTTCAGAATCTTTAAATGAAACTGGTATTATGTGCGATCCTTTAGTTGAATAATGGCTGTTAAAAGATTTTATTTTTTTACCTAAAATGTCATAAAAATCAATCTGAATATTACCATTATCTGGTGAATTAATATATATTTTTAATGTTTCATTAAACGGATTTGGATATACAGATAAGGTATTTGCTGGAATATCCTTATTAATAAAATCTGTTGAATCCTCAGATTCTTCAGTTTTCGGAGGTTCAGTTTTAGGAAATTCAGGAATTGGATAATAAATATCATTAATATTATCATCAATCCATTGGGCTCTGGCAAATATCCATTCTTTCATTATTTCAATCTCATTAGCATATGATGTAGGAATATAAGCACTAGAAAATAAATCATTTTTTATGATAGGCCAAACTGTATAATTTCTTTCCACAGCCTCGGCAATATAATTTACAAGTGAATCTATTAAATAATTCAGACTATCGTTATGAAGGATACCCTGTCGCAGCTTAAACCATTTTATTGATAAGCCTTGAGCTAATTCAGGATCACGTAACATTTCTGTTATATGCAGTCGCGTATTATATTCGAATTGCCATCCATTAGTTAAATTACCTTCCTGAAATGTTGCATTACCAAAACTTATGTCATAATCCCAAAGTGGACCATACTTTACTTTACCATCTATATCATCTCTATCTTTATGCAAATAAGTGCTATATAAATATGAATCGGCATTTTTACATAATTCATTAAGAATAATATAGTCTATTAATGATGATGTATCGATGTATGCCGTATATCCAGTATCAGGATCTAAAAACCCGGGACTATTTAATAAATTAAAAATGTTTTTAAAAAATCCTGAAATATATTCTTTTTGTGGTCCCGTGATAGAATTATCATCCGGATCGCAATATGATCCGCTTTTATCATATTTATAAATATACCCTCCGGTCAAATTAATCCCGGAATTATCTTCAGGACCTAATTTTGTAATATTTAACCGGTTTTTATCTATTTTAATATCTTCTGTTAATACATATAAACCAACATATTCATCATCAATAATTACTTCACAAAACCTGGTTCTTGGTTCATAATGGCCTAATTTCCTGCCTAATGTAAATATTATTTCATTTCTAATTTGACTTCTATCAGCAAAAGGTCCAAATAATATCCAATCATTTTCTTTAGGCAAACCCAATACTGAAGTATTATAATTATTACCAAATGCATCCTGGGTTTCAAAATTATAAGATCTCTTTGTAAATCCCGATGAAGACTGCCCTCTAACCCCTATTGAAGCAAAACCAAAATAATTATTATAGTAATCAGTTACTCTATTAATATTACCTTCTCCATTATCTATTATACCCATTTTCACATTGTACCGGTTATTAAGTTGTATACCATACTCATTTGAAGTTATTACCACAATTGGAAATTTTGAAGAGTCAAGGTCACATTTTGATCTATACCTGGCTTTAGTATCGTAAACATAATACTCATAACCAGTTAAGTTAAATAAAGTACAATTAATTGATAAATCACTCCCTCTTAAACTATCATTATGCAATTGTATTGCCAATATATTCTTACCTATTTTTAGATTTGATTTAATAAAATTACTATCAATATAATATCCGTTAACAGCAAAGCCAACACTACGATATTCATTTGCTTCATGTGATTTATCAGCTAACTGATCAAATGTTGGAATATCGCCGGTTACACCAATATTTGAACGCCACATTTCATTATTATTCAGGTATGCAATAAAAGCGTCATCATAATCAATCATAAAGTTTGCTTCCTTGCAATAGTCCATTTCATTTACCTGAAATTCTATTCGTAAATACAAAGAGGTTGTTGTATCAATTAAAGTACTATCATCCCCATCACCATACCCTATACGTTTAAAACCTGTTAACCAGCCTGAGTCATCAAAATCTATTTCTCTCCAATTTGAAGGTGGTTCTGATTTACCGACAAAATATTTATAATTGCCATTATGTGAGAAAAAGTAGTATGGATCTTGACTATTTATATTTGAAAAAAAATATCCAATGAATGCAAAAATTAAAATGAGTCTATTCATATTATAGTTTATTGACGTTTATTATCTGACGCAGAAAAAATTTAATACTGCTATAAAGAATTGCAATTCTACATAAATTCTCTCTTTTATTCCTTATTTATTAAATAAATCCCAAAAATACGTGAATTAATTTTCGATATTTGCTCAATGAAAGTGTAAAAAATCAAAATTATTAATCTTGTTATGGAAGCAAAAAAAAATAAAGCAATTGAATTATTTAAAAATAATTACAATTGTTCTCAGGTAGTATTAAATGCTTATGCTAAAAACCTTGGATTAAGTGATGAATTATCTTTAAAAATAGCTACTCCTTTTGGTGGAGGAATGGCCAGGCAACAATATGTTTGTGGTGCTGTAACAGGAGCTTATTTGATACTTGGATTAAAATACGGTAAACATCTAAAAGAAGATAATGAATCGAAAAGTAAAACATATGAAATGGTTCATCAATTTAATACTGAATTTTTAAAAGAAAACGATAGTTTACAATGCAAAGAAATTTTAGGCTTTGATATGAATACTGAGGAAGGAAAAAAGGAAATTGAAAGCAGGAACCTCTATGAAGTAAAGTGTGTAAAAGCAATTAAAACAGCTATTGAAATAATCAGCAAAATGATCTAAGAATTAATTTTCAAACTTTCTTTATCCTATTGTAATAATGCTTTGAATCGCCCCATTCATTATATCCAATTGTATTATTTGTTAATCCAATTCTTACATTCAGGCAATTTTTACAATCATCAGCTTCATCCGATGTACAAGGTTTATCGTTATACAATTTATAATCGTCACGATATTGGCCAGGAGTAATATTTGGCATAATAACATTTGCCCCTATTTTAATTGCTTTCTCGCGACCAATCGGATCAATTGCCTGTAAAGCTGTTGCTGCAGCAATATTAATATCTTTCATCATTATCCGTAATATGGCGATCATTTTTAAGGTTAAATCAAACCTCTTTTTTAATGATAATAAATTATTTTTAAACTGATAAAAGGGTGTATCATAATGTTCAATATAAGGCCCCATTCCTACCATATCAATATCAAAATTTCTCATAAAAAGTAAGTCTTCAGCTAAATGATCATAGGTTTGAAACGGAAGACCAATCATTACCCCCGTCCCGGTTTGATATCCAATTTCTTTTAGATAATATAAACATTGCAACCTCTTTTTAAATAGATGCTTCCCATCGTCAGGGTGTAATTTTTTATATAAAGCTTCATTCGACGTTTCAATTCGAAGTAAATATCGATGAGCACCAGCGTCAAACCATTCTTGATAAACTTCTTTCTCCTGTTCGCCAAGAGACAATGTTATACCAAGTTCGTTTTTTGATAATTGTTTAATTTCTTTCAAAAGGGATGTAATTCTTTTTGTAAAAGTTGAATTTTGGAGTTCACCAGACTGCAAAACAATCGAACCATAATGATTTTCATAGGCGAATTGTGCTGCCTTTAATATTTCTTCATCTGATAAATTATATCTTTGTACCTTTTCATTCCCCGAGCGAATTCCACAATAATTACAATTCTTCCCACAGATATTTAAAAACTCTATTAATCCCCTGAAGTAGGCAATATTTCCTACATGTTTTTTTTTAATTTTAGCTGATTTTTCATATAATGCTGTTTTTTCTTCTCCTTCAGATTTAAGCAGGTTAACAATTTCTTCTCTGGTAAACTTATCTTGTTCCAAAATTTCCTTCATCTTAATAATTTGAATCACAAAATTACACTATTTATCAATAAAGCCATTGCAATTTATCATTTGAGCAAAAAAGAATTAATGTAGTTCTGATGTTGTGTTTAAGTCTTAACTTAAGAACGTAAATCAAAAAGGCTGAAATTTAATTATTGCCGTAAATTTTAAATTAATAAATCAAAACTTCATTGAATTTTGAGTTTATTTAAAAATATCATACATTTGATCAAAATTTATTGGAACATTTACGTATTTGATGGTTTTATCAGAAAAAATAGAAAAAATTTCTCAATTTATTAGGCAATGCGTTATTTGGTTTCAATCAGACCAAATAAACAAGATTCTTGAAAGCATTAAATTTTTTAATGTTTGTATTAAATTCTTTGTTTCTTTTACATCTGTTATTTTACTTATCTTTTTCAGTAAAATTCCTGATAAAATTAAAACCAAGTTTGAAGTAATTCCAGTTACTGAAATTGATAATGATCCATGCATTTTAATATTTAAAAATAAGTTCCGTACCTACTTACACTATATTCCTTCTTTTCAGAAGAATATTGTGGCTGAGCCCTATTACTTTCGTATTTGATTTAATTATTTTCTGTCCCATTAACAAGATGAACTAATCAATGATTATTTCTGGAAGTTATAATGATTGAATGATAAAACTCATTCATAATTAATTGCTTAAATAATAATTTTGATATAAAATAAAAAATCAAAAAATGGCAAAAAATAAAGGAGCCATAGTCATCAATACCGAAAATTGCAAAGGATGTAAAATATGCATTGAGGTTTGCCCTACTGAAGTTATTAGTATGTCAAATGAAGTAAATTCCAAAGGATATCACTATGCCTATCCTGAAAATATGGAAGCTTGTACAGGTTGTGTTAATTGTGCAATAACATGTCCTGATACAGTAATTACAGTATATAAAATTCGTGTTGAATAAAAAATAAATCCTATATGGAAGAAGTAATGTTAATGAAAGGAAATGAGGCTGTTGCTGAGGCAGCAATTCGGGCCGGATGCGATGGTTATTTTGGATATCCCATTACTCCTCAATCAGAAGTAATGGAATATCTTACAAGTCAAGATCTTCAAAAACGTAGCGGGATGGTTGTTCTTCAGGCTGAAAGCGAACTAGCAGCAATTAACATGGTATTTGGAGGAGCAGGTTGCGGTAAAAAAGTAATGTGTTCATCATCTAGTCCGGGTATTAGTTTAATGCAGGAAGGCCTTTCCTATATTGCCGGAGCTGAATTACCATGTTTGGTTGTAAATGTTGAACGTGGCGGACCAGGACTTGGAACAATTCAACCTTCACAATCCGATTATTTTCAGGCAGTAAAAGGTGGCGGTCATGGCGATTATAAACTAATTACGTTAGCACCAGCATCGGTGCAGGAAATGGCTGACTTTGTAACTTTAGGATTCGATCTCGCATTTAAATATAGAAATCCTGTTATGATCTTATCTGATGGGGCAATTGGCCAAATGATGGAAAAAGTTAAATTTTCAAAAGCTGTTCCAAGGGTAACTGAATTGCAAGGGTGGGCAGCAACCGGAAAAACAACAGATAGAGATAAAAACCTAATTACATCGCTTCATATACAACCTCAAGACCAGGAAAAATTCAATCAAAAACTTCAAAAAAAATACAGAGAAGTAGAAAAAAATGAGGTGAGATTTGAAAATTATATGTGCGATGATGCTGACTACTTAATTGTTGCTTTTGGTACATGCGCAAGGGTATGTCAGAAAAGTGTTCAACTTGCAAGAGAAAAGGGAATAAAAGTCGGCTTACTAAGACCTATCACACTCTATCCTTATCCATCTGATGAACTTAATAATTTAGCAAGTAAAATTAAAGGCATTTTAACTGTTGAGATGAATGCCGGACAAATGCTTGAAGATGTTAAGTTGTCAGTAAACGGAAAGGTTAAAGTTGAATTCTACGGAAGAATGGGGGGTATGATTCCCACTCCTGATGAAGTATTGGAAGCATTAGAAAATAAAATTATTTAAAAATGGCTGAATACGATATAAATGAAATAATACAAGAACAAAATCTTGTGTATAAAAAATCCAAAATTCGAACGGATGATATTTTTCATTATTGTCCGGGTTGTGGACATAGCACTGCCAATAACATTGTGGCAGATGTAATTGAAGAACTAGGTATACAATCAGAAATTATCGGCGTGGGATCAGTAGGTTGTTCAGTATTTATTTATAATTATTTCAATATTGATTTTCAATCAGCTGCGCATGGCAGAGCTCCTGCTGTTGCAACAGGAATTAAACGTTTATTGCCCGATAAATATGTATTTACTTATCAAGGAGATGGCGATTTAGCTGCAATTGGTACAGGTGAAACTATTCATGCATGTAACAGGGGAGAAAACATAACCATACTATTTGTAAATAATGGGATATATGGAATGACTGGAGGCCAAATGGCCCCTACCACTATAAAAAATATGGTCACCACTACCTGTCCATTTGGAAGAGACGAAAAAACGATGGGGAGTCCAATAAAAATGACTGAGCTAGTTGCTCAATTACCTGGCACATGCTTTGTTACCAGGCAAGCTGTAAATTCTCCGGGAAACGTTAGAAAAACAAAAAAAGCCATAAAATTTGCTTTTGAATGTCAAAAGAAACACCGAGGCGTAAGCTTTGTTGAAATAGTTTCAAGTTGTAATTCTAACTGGAGAATGGATCCGGTTGAAGCTAATAAATGGATGGAAGAAAATATGTTTCCATTTTATCCTTTGGGTGATATTAAAGTTCCGAAGGAATGATTATAATTTAAACTGGGCATTTGAATTAAACCAGATGCTCAGTTTTATTTAAATTAAACATTAAAAAAATTAATATAATGACTGAAGAAATAATCATTGCCGGTTTTGGTGGACAAGGAGTTCTTTCTATGGGAAAAATCTTAGGTTATTCCGGTGTAATGCAAAATCAGGAAGTAACCTGGATGCCATCTTATGGACCTGAAATGCGTGGGGGAACTGCCAATGTTACAGTTATCATAAGTGATGAAAAGATCAGTTCGCCTATATTAACTACATTCGATACTGCAATTCTTTTAAATCAACAATCTATAGATAAATTTGAATCTAAAGTTAAAATTGCAGGTACTTTAATTTATGATGGTAATGGAATTTCGAGACCACCAGAAAGAAAAGATATTAGTATTTACAGAGTAGATGGAACAGAAGAAGCGGCCAAAATGAATACCATAAAAATATTTAATATGATTATGTTAGGTGCTTATTTAAAAATTAAACCCATAATAAAAGTTGAGAATGTAATAAAAGGATTGAAAAAATCTTTACCCCAAAGATACCATCATCTAATACCTTTAAATCAGGAAGCATTGAAACGTGGAATGGAGCTAGTAAAAAACATTCCCGAAAATATAAACAATCAAATAAATAAATTAAAGGTTAAAATTTAATCTATTCAAATAAACCATCGTCCCTTATTAATAATAGTATTGCTGAATGAGGGACGATGATATATTTTTCTTTATTAAATTCAATTTCCCAACCGCTATTTTGAAGAAAAACAGCTAAATCGCCTTTTTTTGGTTGCAATGGTACATATCTGACCTCATCACTTTTATTTTTCCATGGCTCTTCTGCTTCATTAACAGCAGGAATTGGATATCCTGGTCCAACTTTCAACACATAACCACTTTGAATTTTTTCTTTTTCATGAACTCCAGGAGGAAGATAAAGTCCCGATTTTGTTTTATTTGGTAAATTTTTAGGTTTAATCAATACCCTGTCACCAATTACAATAAACTTATCTAAATCCTGTTTCCCGTCTATAATCAAGTTCATAATTCAAATTCTAATGATATTGTAAAATTAATAAATTAGCAATTAAAATAAAATTTCCAGTTCAGGCATTGTGGGTACTTTAAACCCTCTTTGACGATAAATATTAATTCCGTCATTTGATGCGTGTAAATAAATCTTACCTAAACCAATCTCTTTGCCTTCATTTATAAGTCTTTCAAGAATTTCGGAACAAATTCCTTTTCCTCTATATGTTGGAAGTGTGTACATATTAAGGATATAACCCTCAATGCCACTTAAAAAATTAAAATTACCTAGTATTTTATGAATAACCATTCCGCCTATCCCAATAGCACTACCCTCTAATTCAGCTATCCATCCAATAAATGAATTGTCATTTAAAGCAATTTGAAAATACTTAGTCAATTCTTCTTTTAATCTCATTCCAATTCTACTGAATGGAGCCCTTGTAATTTTGATAAAAACTTAATCCTATTATCAACAAATTGTATGCAAGTGATTCAGTGCAATACTATAATTTGAAACATATAATAATTAATAGAATGATAAAAGATATTGTTTAGGTACTTTGAAGATAGGCAGGTGCAAACTTGATGGGAAGCATGGTTCGGCGAAGCCAACCGAGGACGTTAGGACGATCTCAATGAAATTAATTTATTTTGTTTTTTCTTCCTCCCCACAAAAAGAAACCCAACCCACAAACCAAAATTTGCAAAAAGCTATTTTTACCTTCACACTCGCAGTTTATTGAATGGTTTCTACAAAAACATTTGTATTTTTACCTAAATATTTTCACAATGGATACTAAAGAGATATTAATTAAAATAAGAAAGATTGTTCGTTCAGTTGATATAGAGTCCAAAAAGATTCAAAAAGAATATGGCGTAAGTATTCCGCAAGTTTTATGTTTAAACTTTTTGCATGAATCTCCTAATTATCAAGCAACACAAGGTGAAATTCGTAATTTTTTAAACTTAAATTCCAGTACGGTTAGTGGTATTATCAATCGTTTAGAAAAAAAGGGACTTTTAGCACGATTACCAAAATCTGGCGATAAAAGGGTTGTGAATATATCTTTGACTTCAGCCGGAGATAAGCTTTTTGGTTCTATTCCATCTCTTCTACACGAACAATTATCGGATAAACTTCAAAATCTTGAACAATCTGAGCTTGATAAAGTTGAAGAAAGTTTAGAAACGATTATACGTTTATTAGATATTGAACAGATTGAAGCCTCTCCTCTTATTACAATGGAAAGTGATTTAGAGGATATTGACGAAAACGAAATGATTTCGGAATAGCCCCAAATTAATTCCATTAAAAATCACTTATTTGAATTAACACAAAATAAAATTAGCATTTTCATATCCTTTTTGTAATTTTGTTCGCATAGAAACTAATTTGAATTTATGATATACGACAGGGTGCAAAAAGAGATTGCGAACAAGATTGATGAAGAACCAAAATTATCGAATTGGAAAGATTGGAGATGGCAAATAAAACATTCTATTAGATCATTAGAGAAGTTTGAATATTTAACAGGTATAAAATTCGAGGAAAGAGAAAAGGCTGATTTACAAAAGACCTTTGAAAAATTTCCATTGTCTATAACGCCATATTATTTGTCATTAATAGATAAGACCAATTATAAGAACGACCCCGTTTTTAAACAAGCCTTCGGAAGCATAGAGGAGTTAACAACTCTTCAATCAGAACATTTGGACCCCCTCTCAGAAGATAAGGATAGTCCGGTAGAAGGTATTACCCATAGATACCCAGATAGAGTATTGTTTCATGTGAGCAATATCTGCTCTATGTATTGCAGGCATTGTACGCGAAAACGTAAAGTAGGCGATGTTGATTTCGTACCATCTAAAGACCAATTATCAACTGGAATTGAATATATAAAAAACACACCACAAGTAAGAGATGTATTACTTTCAGGTGGTGATCCCTTAATGCTACCTGATGATAAAATTGATTGGTTATTATCTGAAATAAGTCAAATACCGCATGTGGAGATAATTCGTATAGGAACAAGAATGCCGGTTGTGCTCCCATACAGAATTACCGATAACCTGGTTTCAATTTTAAAAAAATATCATCCGCTTTGGATAAACACTCACTTTAACCATCCCAATGAAATAACTTCTTCGGCAAAAGAAGCTTTGGCTAAATTGGCAGACAGTGGTTTCCCTCTAGGTAATCAGTCTGTTCTTTTGGCCG
>CAZBZX010000119.1:0-11253 GCA_964496465.1 uncultured Bacteroidales bacterium | reverse complement strand
TTAATTATATGTATGTAATTTAGTTAGTAAAAATTATTTTTTAAACTTATATTTGGCAAATATAAACTGAAAGAATAGTTAATAATACATTGTAATATTTAATATTGTAAAATAATTTATATGAAACTGCTTGCTCCATCATTATTATCAGCCGATTTTGTGAATTTACAGAAAGATATTGAAGTAATAAACAATAGTATAGCCGATTATATCCATATTGATGTTATGGATGGAGTATATGTACCTAATATTACAATTGGTATCCCGGTAGTTAAACGAATAAATGAAGTGGCAAAAAAACCTCTTGATGTACACTTGATGATTACCCAACCTAAAAGGTACATTGATCAATTTATTGATGCCGGAGCAGATATTTTAACAGTTCATTATGAAGCTTGTACGCACTTGCACAGAGCTGTTTATGAAATTAAAAAAAAGGGGATTAAAGCTGGGGTTGCTTTAAACCCGCACACATCATATAAAGCCTTAGAAGAAATTATCCAGGAAGTCGACTTAGTATTGATCATGTCAGTAAATCCTGGTTTTGGCGGTCAGATTCTTATTCCACATACTTTTGAAAAAGTACAACATACGAAAGAATTGATAGTTAAATCAGGTTCAAACGCACTAATTGAAATAGATGGTGGAGCTACTATTGCAAATGCGAATCAATTATATAATGCGGGAGTTGATATAATTGTAGCAGGAAGTGCAATATTTAAGGCTTCTGATCCTTCACAAGCCATTTCTCTTTTTAAAAATTCATAGACGTAGGTATTTCAATATTCTTTAATTAATTTGGCAGTTTAAATCAAATTGTTGACTTAAATGAGGAATAAAGTACAGTTTACTCTATTTTTTTATATTATTTATTTATCATTATTTGCTGCACCTCAATCGAATGTGGCTTTTAAATATTTAACTACAAACGAAGGGTTATCTCAAAGCAGGATTAACTGTATTTTTCAGGATAGCCGTGGATTTATATGGATAGGAACTGATGACGGATTAAATTTATTTAATGGATATGAAAATTCTATATTTAATAATTCTGCTCAAAACTCTATTTCAGGCAATTATGTTTTTGATATTATCGAAGATGAAAATAAGAATTTATTAATTGCTACAAATGAAGGGGTTGATAAATTCGATCCTGTGGAAGAAGAATTTATTCCTCTAATTTTTCTGGATCCTGACACTATTAACCGGATTTATATTAAAAAATTAAGAATAGATAATAATAACAAGGTTTGGGCTATTTCACATGCAAAAGCGTTTATTTTAAATAAGCATGCACAGTTTGTTCCTTTTGTTTTTAAAGATAATAATGAAATAAATATAAACCGGACAAGCGATATATTATTTGATAAAGAAAATAATTTATGGTTAACTTCTGAAACAGAAGGATTACTGGTTTTTGATAATAAATCTCAAAAACTCATAAATTTTAATCTTCAAAATAGTAAATTTTCTAACGAATTGTTTTCTATTTTCCAGGATAGCCAAGAGAATATTCTTATTGGATCATCTGAAGGAGTTTATTTTATTCAAAACCCGAGTGATTTTTTTAGAAATGGGAAATTAAATATTATGAATTACCTCGAATTGAAAACGGTTAATGATATAATTGAAGATGTTGATGATAAAGGAAATTTTTGGTTTTGTACATCAAACGGTCTTGTTTACTATGACTATAAGAATAATAAATTCAATACCTACAAGCATAACAAATATACTTTATCAAGTTTAAATAATGATGTTCTTCATGTTATTTATAGAGATATTCAGGAAAATTTATGGATAGGAACCCGGGACAGGGGAGTAAATATTATTGAGAGGCAACATAAGAAATTCAATATTGATATTAGTTCTGATTTTAATACTATTTATAGTAATCAGTCTGTCACATCAATTTTTAAAGACTCAAGAAGTTATGTTTGGATTGGAACTAACGGGAATGGTGTTTTTGTTTGGGATAGTATTTCAAATGAGTTTAAACAATTCATACATCAGGAAGGAGTTTCAGGAACCATTTCAGCTAACGATGTATTAGATATTGCCGAAGATGTTGACGGAAATATTTGGATTGGAACTTATTCAAAAGGGATTACGGTTTTTAATCGTGACTTTAAAGCAATAAATTATTATACGTTTAATTATCCTGAAGCACAATCAAATAACCAGGTTTTTTGCATTTTTAAAGATTCTTTTGGAAATATGTGGATTGGCACAAATGGAGTTGGACTATATCAATTTAACAAATCCACAAATAAATTTAAATTATATAATGTTTCAGAAACACATCTTTCAAGTAATTATATTGTTAATTTAATGGAGGATAGGAAAGGGAATTTATGGATAGCTACTTATTGGGGATTGAACATGATGGATTTAAATACCAAAAGAATAACTACATTTTACCAAAGCGATCAACCTGGAAGCATAAGTAGTAATGTTATTTATTCATTACATCAAGACCAGAATAATAATATATGGATTGGCACCGCAAAAGGATTGAATTTGTTTGATCCTGAAAAAAATACATTTAAATTTTTTACTAAAAAAGATGGCTTACCAAATAACATTATTAATGGGATTTTAAGTGATAAAAAAAATAACTTATGGATAAGTACAAATAATGGCATTAGTAAATTTGATCTGATTGATAGTGTGTTTTTAAATTACGATAAAAAAGATGGCTTAGTTAGTAATAATTTTATTATTCGTTCATATTATAAAAGTGAGGATGGGGTGTTATTTTTTGGAAGCAATGAAGGATTTAATGCTTTTGACCCAGAAGAAATTAAAACAAATAATTTTATTCCGCCTGTATATATATCTGACATTAAATTGTTTAATAGTAGTATTAAAAAATCACCAAAAAGCAATAAATATTCTGCTCAATCAAATGAATTGAATTTAGCTTATAATGAGAACTTTATTACAATTGAGTATGTAGCATTAAATTATATAAATTCGGCAAAAAACAAGTACAAATATTTTCTTGAAGGATTTGATTACGAATGGCATGATGTAAATAATGCCCGGGCTGCAACATATACAAATTTAGATCCGGGTGAATATGCTTTCAAAGTTATTGCCTGTAATAATGATGGGGTTTGGAACTATGAAGGTGCTTCTCTTAAAATTATAATTGATCCGCCGTTTTGGTTAACCTGGTGGGCATATATATTTTATTTTGTGTTAATTATATTACTTCTTTATTTATTTAGAAGGTTTATCCGAAACAGGGAAAAATTAAAACATAACTTACAAATTGAAAGGCTTGAGCATCAAAAATCAGACGAATTATATCAATCAAAACTTAGATTTTTTACAAATATTTCTCATGAATTCAGAACTCCATTAACTCTTATCCTGGCTCCACTTGAAAATTTGGTGAACTCAGGTACTAAAATGAAAAGAGAAACCATAATAAGTCTTATAAAACTTGCCTACAGAAATTCGGGCAGATTGCTTCATTTAGTAAATCAACTGCTTGATATTAGAAGGATTGAGTTAGGAAAGATGAATATATCCGTGGAGGAGTTTAATTTGATTTCAGAAATTAATGATATCAGTTCGGCTTTTAAAAATTTGGCTGAAAGAAGAAATATTGAATTTGAAATAATTTCAGGTATACAAGACCTTAAAGTATGGTTAGATAAGGAAAAGCTCAGACAAATTATGTATAATTTAATTTCAAATGCTTTTAAATACTCCCATTCAGATGGAAAAGTAAGTATTAAAATTTATTCAAATCAGAATGAAGAAAAGATAAATGAAAATTTGAAAAAATTTGTTTTAATAGAAGTGGAGGATAATGGATTAGGGATTAAAGAAAAAGATATTCCTTTTATTTTTAATAGGTTTTATCATGCTGGGGAATCTAAATCATTTAAAGAAAAAAGTACAGGTATTGGACTTTCTTTAAGCAAGGAATTAGTGGAAATTCAATCAGGCGAAATAAAAGTAATAAGTGAACCCGGTAAGGGATCTATTTTTTCAGTTATGTTCTCTTTAGGTAAAAATCATTATAAACCTGAAGATTTTAAACAAGAGATGAATGATAAAGTGGTTGATTTTGAAATTCCTGTTTTTGAAGAATTTGAAAAGATAGTTGAGGAAGATAAATCAAGTAAGTCGGAAAAAAAAGCTATGCCGGTGATCCTAATTATTGAAGATAATATAGATTTACTAACCTATCTAAATTCGATATTAAAAAAGTATTATAAGATATATGAGGCGGAAGATGGTAAAAAAGGGTTTGATTTGGCAATCAAATATAATCCTGATATTATAGTAAGCGATGTAATGATGCCTGAAATGGATGGAATCACTTTATTAAAACAATTAAAAAATGATATCAGAACAAGCCATATTCCTGTCATTTTATTATCTGCAAAAAACCAATTGGAAAATCAGATTGAAGGGTTAGAAACTGGTGCTGAAGATTATATTTCAAAACCGTTCAATAACGAAATATTATTGCTTAAAGTAAGAAATATTATTTCATCAAGAAAACAACAATTAGAAGTTCTTAAGAAAAACCAAGCGATTGATATTGAGCAGAATTCATTTTCAATTGTTGATAGAAAATTCTTGAAAAGAACGATGGACACTATTAATAGAAATATTGAAAATATTGATTTTAGTGTTGAGCATTTAGCTAAGGAAGTAGGTATAAGCAGGTCACAATTATTTAGAAAATTAAAAATTCTTATTAATCAAAATCCAAATGAATTAATTAGGGGTATTCGACTTAAGATGGCTGCTGATTTATTAAAAGGAGATGAAATTTTGGAAATTCATGAAATAATGGATAAGGTTGGTTTTCAAAACATTAATTATTTTAGAAAATGCTTTATAAATCAATACGGTGTAAAACCTGAATTATATGGAAATAAATCGAAAGAATAAATTACTCATATTATACAACATTGATTCAATAGCTGCAACATCAATTTAATAAAATTAATACCCTAAGTATATTTTTGTTAATTATAATATACACCCCAAATTATGTTAAAAGATATTGTTAACTTCATTTTTATTTCAGTATTTATCACTCTTTTTTTATCATGCCAAAACAATAGCAATAATTTGAATAACGGAATTAATTTGAATAAGGATTGGAAATTCAGGCAAGTTGGAACGGAAAAATGGTACCCTGCAAAAGTTCCCGGTTGTGTACATACCGATCTTTTTAATAATAACCTTATTGAAGCTCCATTCTATAGAATAAATGAAAAATCACTACAATGGATTGATAAAGTAGATTGGGAATATAAAACAAACTTTGTTATAGATGATGAAACATATGGGGATTCTCATATAGAACTTAATTTTAAAGGATTTGATACATATGCTGATGTATATTTAAATGATACGCTTATTGTTAAAGCCAATAATATGTTCAGAGAATGGGTAGTTGATTGTAAAAATCAAATGATAAATGGTAAAAACGAGTTACGTATTTATTTCCATTCACCTATTAATATTGGTCTTCAAAAATTAAAAGAAAACGGGTATCCTTTGCCTGCAGTTAATGATCAATCAGATAATGGTGGCTTGGAGAATAAAAGGATTAGTCCGTTTACACGTAAAGCACCTTATCATTATGGATGGGACTGGGGCCCCCGTTTTGTTACTTCAGGAATATGGAAACCAATAGAAATAAATTCATGGAATAAAGCTCAGATTAATAATATTCAAATTATACAAAATCAACTATCAGATAAAAAAGCGATTTTGACTTCTAACTACGAAATAAAATCTGATTCAATTTATAAGGCAAAAATTAAAATTTCTGGTAATGGAATTGACTTAATGTGGAATGAAATTGAGTTAAAGCCGGGAATGAATAATATTTCAGTTGAATTTAGCATTAAAAATCCAAAATATTGGTGGACAAATGGATTGGGCGAACAATTTTTGTACCATATAATATCAGAATTATTAATTGATAATGAAAGTATTGATTCGAAATCCGAAAGTATAGGATTAAGAACAGTCCAAATTGTTAGAAATAAAGATTCATTAGGGACATCATTTTATGTTGAATTAAATGGTATCCCTGTATTTATGAAAGGAGTGAATTATATTCCAAATGACAATTTTTTAGATAGAGTAACCCCTGAAGAATATGAATATATTATCAAATCAGCTGCTGATGCAAATATGAATATGATTCGTGTTTGGGGTGGCGGGATATACGAAAAAGATATTTTTTATAATTTATGCGATAAGTATGGCATTTTGGTATGGCAGGATTTTATGTTTGCTTGCTCGATGTATCCCGGAGATGACGAATTTTTTAAAAATGTTGAAATCGAAGCTGTTCAAAATATTAAACGTTTAAGAAACCATCCATGTATTGCTCTTTGGTGCGGAAATAATGAAATTGATGCTGCCTGGGGGCAAAATCAGGAAGATTGGGGTTGGGGATGGAAAAAAGAATATAATAAAGATCAACGAAAGGAAATCTGGAGTGCATACGATACTTTATTTCATAAAATGCTTCCATCAATTGTGAATGAATTTGATAAATCAAGGTTTTATTGGCCATCATCACCTTTAGCCGATTTTGGAAAACATGCTTATTATGAATCAAAAGAAGGAGATATTCATTATTGGGGTGTTTGGCATGGTAAAGAGCCTTTTGAAAATTTTGAAAAATATATCGGTCGGTTTATAAGTGAATATGGATTTCAATCATTTCCTGATTTTAAAACCATACAGAAATATACTAATGAAGAAGATTGGAACATTGAATCAGAAGTAATGATGTCTCATCAGAGAAGCGGGATTGGCAATTTAACAATTAAAGAATATATGGGATGGTATTATAAATTGCCAACTGATTTTAAATCGTTTTTATATCTGGGACAAGTATTACAGGCAGAAGGAATTAAAATGGCAATTGAAGCTCACCGAAGGAATATGCCAATTTGTATGGGGTCGTTATATTGGCAATTAAATGATTGTTGGCCAGTAGCAAGCTGGTCGAGTATTGACTATTACGGACACTGGAAAGCATTACATTATTTTGTAAAAAAAGCATACAATGACATTCTTACTTCGGCAAATATTGAAAATGGAAAGCTTAAAATTTTTATTGTCTCTGACAAATTAGAGGCTATTGATTCTAAATTAGAATTAAATCTAATGGATTTTAATGGAACATCATTGTGGAGTATTGATAAATCAATTACTATTTTACCAAATCAAAGTAAAACATATTATGAAATTAATATTAATCAGATTCTTAAAAAACAGGAAAAAAATAAAGCATTCTTATATATTTCTCTAACTGAAAATGGGGAGATTATTTCAGAAAACTTTAAATATTTTGATAAAATTAAAAATATTAAGCTTCCAATACCTTCTATTAAAAAGAAGATTTCTGATCATGGAGATTATTATGAAATTGAATTAACCACTAATAAATTGGCTAAAAATGTATATTTGTGGATGGATCATTCAGATGGATTTTTCAATGATAATTACTTTGACCTTTTACCTGGAAAAACTAAAAAAATTAAATTTTACGATAAAATATCACCTGAAGATCTTATGGATAACTTGAAGATTATAACGCTAGCTGATATTTATAATAACTAACAACAAATAACTGTTAACTAACAACTAATATTAAATGAGCAAAACAATAATTGGGAAAGCATTACCCAACATTCCATGGGAGGACAGGCCGTCAGGATCGAATGACATCATATGGCGATATAGTAATAATCCCGTAATAGGATGGAATCCCACTCCATCAACTGCAAGAATTTATAATAGTGCAGTGTTACCTCATAATGGTGAATTTGTTGGCGTTTTTAGAGCTGACCATAAAAATGGTAGAGCGTTTATTCATCAGGGTAAAAGCAAAGATGGGATTAATTTTGAAATTGAAGACAATATTATTAACTGGGTAAACGAAGATGGGTCGCCAAATCCGATAAGTTATGGTTATGATCCCAGATTTTTAAAGATAGATGATACCTTTTATGTAGTATGGTGTGATGATTTTCGTGGAGCTTCAATTGGAATGGGTAAAACAAAAGATTTAAAGAAATGGGTAAGAATGCCAAATCCATTAATGCCATTTAACAGAAATGGTGTATTATTTCCAAGAAAAGTAAATGGTAAATATATTTTGTTTAGTCGTCCAAGTGACAGTGGCCACACACCATTTGGAGATATCTTCATGAGCGAAAGCCCGGACTTAATTCATTGGGGAAATCATAAATTTGTGATGGGTAAAGGAGGCCAGGGCTGGTGGCAGGGTGTTAAAATTGGAGGAGGTCCTGTGCCAATTGAAACAAAAGAGGGCTGGTTAATGTTTTATCATGGTGTCTCCACTACTTGTAATGGCTTTGTATATAGCATTGGTGCAGTATTATTAGATATCGATAATCCTTCAAAAGTAATATACCGTGCAGGAAATTATTTATTAACTCCTGAAAAACAATACGAAACAGTTGGATTTGTACCTAATGTAACATTTCCATGTGCCAATATATATTGTTCTGAAACCGGAAAAATTGCCTTATATTATGGGGCAGCTGATACATATACTGCCATTGCATTTTGTCAGGTTGATGAATTGATTGATTATATGAAGAAAAACTCGGAAGTGTTTTAATATTTTAACTCAAGAAATAATAATTAACCGTATCCTTTTTAAAATAAGTTGGACAATCACATGGCTTTTTTTTCATTTTTCTCTGCTTCTTTTTATAAGGGGGCTTTTTCGTTGCAGCACAAGAAACAAAGAGCATACATACAAAAATTAAGAAGATAAACTGATATATTTTTATAGGTTTCATTTTTCTAAAAGCAAATTTAGATTAAATTTTTTTAAAAATTCCAATGCTTCTTCATTATCAGTATTTTTAATTTTAATAGTGTAATTAAACATTTCTCTTCTTACAGGATAATTTCCCCTCGACATTTCAAAAGTATCAGGATTTTTTCGAAGTCTTTCATCATCGGCTTTGATGTTATATATATCCTGTGTAATTTTTTTCAATACTTCAATTTTCGAAAGATTTTTAGCATCAATATCCAAAATCAGACCATCGGAAATATTTTTTAAACCAGGATACCAATTATCAAATTTCAGATTAAAAAATTGACTTAATGCATGCACGCTCATAGCAGTTCCATTTGCTTTACCATCTAAGGAATAGCCCGCTATATGAGGAGTTCCAATATCAACCAGATTAAGCAATTCTTTATCTATTTCAGGCTCATTTTCCCAAACATCTATTACTGCGCCCGCAATTTTTTTATATTTCAGAGAAGATTTTAATGCATTATTATCAACTATTTCACCCCTTGAAGAATTAATCAAAATAACATGTTTTGGAAGTTTTTCAAGGATTACCTGATCAAACATATGATAAGTTTTATGAATTCCTTCTTTTGTTAATGGTAGGTGCAGGGTAATAATGTCTGAATTATTAAGTATATCATCAAAAGAAACAAATTTTTCATTTCCTTCAATAGCAGCTCTTGGTGGATCATTTAAAAGAACTTTCATGCCTAGTTTTCTGGCAAAATCTTCCACTTTTTTCCCTACATTACCAACACCGATTATTCCAATTGATTTCTCAGGTAGTGAAAATTTATGCTTGTCAGCTAGATAAAATAAAGCCGATAAAATATACTGCTGAACCGATCCTGAATTACAACCAGGAGAATTTGTCCAGAAAATATTCTGATTTTTGCAATATTCCCTGTCAATATGATCGTACCCGATTGTAGCGGATGCAATAAATTTTACTTTTGTCCCTTCTAATAATTCTTTTTTACACTTTGTTCTTGTTCTAATAATTAAAGCATCAGCATCAAGTATATCCTTTTTTGAGATTTTTGATCCTGGTATATAAACAACTTCAACAAAGGGTTCTAATAGTCCTTTTAAAAATGGTATTTTATCATCAGCTACAATTTTCATTTACCATTTAATATTATGATCAATAAGATCGATTAAACTGTTGGCCATTACTTGTTGCTCTTCAATTCTTGGATGACCGGGAGTATCTTTAAAAGGGAAAAAACATGTAAATATTTTATTATCCGAATTTTCTAATTTTAAAATATTAACAGCTTTTGTTACATAACCGGGCCAGGGAGAACCATCTCTTGTTGCATCCATACTTCCTAATGCACAAATAATATTCGAATTTGGATATACTGATCTTACTTTTTTAATAAACTCAATATATGAATTTATGATGTATTTTTCATTTGGTGGATGAGTACCAAAAATTTCTTTAAATTCTTTTCTTTCAGGCAAATCAACAAGCCATGAATCGTTTTGAAAAAGATTTACAACAACAATATCGGGTTGTATCTTAGTAAAATCCCATTTGCTTTCAGGATCCATTGGGTTTAGTTTATCCCAAACTTTGTGAATGGTATAATCGAACCAGCTAATCATAATTCCGATTCCACTTTTTGAAGTGCAGTAATAATCAGCATCAAAATGCCTTGCTGTGATGGCTGCATAGGTTAAATAATTATTGGTATAAATACTATCGGGAGAGTCATTACCCGAATAGTTCTCAACAGCATAACCACAGGTAATAGAGTTTCCAAAAAATTCAATAATACGTTTATTTTTGGGTATGGGGCATAATAGGCTATTTTTTGGAATTTCAAATCCATAAAAAGAAGTTTTTCCCCTGTCATATTCTGTTCTTTTAAAGATTTCCAAAGTATGTCCTACATCTTTTAGGTTTGAAGCAAGCTTATACCATCTTTTTGTAGAATCCATATATAAAATGTCAATTACACTATCATCCAGAATAACATTATAGTAATTTTCTCCTCTTTCATCCTTAAGCAGCACTTTAACGGAAGGGCCTTTAAAACTAATTTTTATGGATGAGCCTGACCAAAACAGATCATATTTTTCCAGATTTGTTGTATCTATTCGGCCCTGATAATAAATGTTATCATTTTCTGGTGTAATAAAAACAGTTGCTTCATTACAAGCCACTAAAAGATTTAGAACTAATAAATAGATTAATTTTCTCATAATGGGTAGATTTGTATGTTAAAACAATAAATGTAATTGATGGATTAAAGATATTAATTCATGAGAATATATATAATATTAGACTGGTTTTTTCTGATTTTTCATACAAGTTTTACACTTTTTAACCTTTTTGGATGGATGTTTAAAAAGATCAGAATATATAATCTGATTACATTATTATTAACGGGTTGTTCATGGTT
>CAZBZX010000118.1:0-11429 GCA_964496465.1 uncultured Bacteroidales bacterium | reverse complement strand
TTTTTAAATTGGAATATCGGTCAAGTTGAGCTTTTAGAATTTCATAAGTAGCAAGTGTATCAGCTTCAGCACTGTGTGCATTTTCAAGTGTTTTTTCACAATAAAATTTGTATGCTGCCCCTAAGGTTCGTTGTTCCATTTTATGAAAAATAACCTGAACATCAATTAAATTTCTTTTTTTAAGATCAAGATCAACATCGGCTCTAATAAATTCTTCAGCCAAAAGAGGTATATCAAACTTATTTGAATTATAACCAGCAAAATCACATCCCTCAAATTCCTGGGCAAGCGATTTTGCTATTTCATTGAAAGTTGGTTCATTTTTCACATCATCATCCATTATTCCATGTATATCGCTCGCATGCTTTGGGATTGGAATTGTAGGATTTACCCTAAAGGTTTTTGATGTTTTATTTCCGTTCGGATATACTTTTAAATACGATATTTCCACAATTCTATCGTTTGCAATATTTATTCCTGTTGTTTCAAGATCAAAGAATATTAAAGGGTTTTTTAATTCCAGTTCCATGTTTTTATTTTTAATATAAAAACCTAACAACTAATTTGTTGTTAGGTTCCTATTATTAATAAAATTTCCTTAAATTATTTATCTTATTATGCATTAATCATCATTGGCATTAACAGCATTAATACATCTTCTTCATCAATTTCCTTTTCAGCAGGAAGCATTAAACCAGCCCTTGAAGGATCAGATAATTCTATAATTACATCCGGTGAGGCAATATTCGATAATATTTCGATTAAGAAAACTGATTTGAAACCAATTTCCATATCATCACCATCATATTGACAATTTAATCTTTCATAGGCTGAAATTGAGAAATCAAGATCCTGGGCTGAAACAGTCAATTGATTTCCTTTAATTTCAAGCTTTATTAGGTTACTTGCCTGATTTGAGAATACAGATACTCTTTTCAAGGTGTTGAGAAGCTCAATTCTATCAATAGTCAGCTTATTAGGGTTTTCTTGAGGAATTACAGAATTATAACTTGGATAATTTCCTTCCACCAACCGGCATACCATGTTATAATTAGGTAAAGCAAATGATACATTTTTATCATCAAATTCAATAGTAATCTCACCTTTTACTTTTGGAAGAATATTTTTTAATACTGAGGCAGGTTTTTTTGGTAATATGAATGATTCATTCACATCAGCTTTGGCATCAGTTCTTTTATATCTTACCAATTTATGTGCATCAGATGCAACAAATGTTAAGTTATCGGTTGAAAGCTCAATAAATATCCCATTCATAACTGGTCTCAATTCATCATCAGCAGTAGCGAATAATGTTTTACTAATACCGCTTTCAAGTAATTCGGCAGTAATTTGTAAACTCGATTTTTTATCACTTTTTATTTGAGGAACTTGTGGAAATTCAGAACCATTTTGCCCGACAACAGTAAATTGTCCGTTACCAGAACTTATAACAATAGCTAATGACTCTTCATTTATATCGAATGTTAAAGGTTGCTCCGGAAATTCCTTTAATGTATCTACTAAAATTTTAGCTGGTACAGCAATATCTCCGCTGTCCGTTGCATTTTCGAGTTGCATTTCTGTTGTTAAGGTGGTTTCCAGATCGGAAGCTGTAATTTTTAAATCATTACCTTTTAACTGAAATAAAAAGTTATCCAATATCGGTAATGTATTTTTTGAGCTCATCACTCTGCTTATAGCTTGTAAATGTGCTAGTAAATCGGTACTTGATACAACAAATTTCATTATTATTATGGTTTATTATTTTGATTTTTAATGATTATACAAAAATATAAAGTATAAATTACAAAAGATCAATAATACAAAAAAAACGATAAGAACCCAATATTTTGTTTATGCTTTTTTAAGGAGTTATAAAATAGTTAAATTTCTTTATAATTGGGTCAATATCAGTATATTTCATATAATACACATTTGAGTCGATATTAGTAATTGCATAAAAGCAAAATGGGTCTATTTTTACTGTATCACCAAGAATATTAGTCTCTCCCTTTATATAAATGGGATAAGTTTTTATCGAAATACTATCTTTTTTTGTATGAATAGTAATTTTATATTCTGGTTCAGTTAATATTAATGAATCGAAAGTTAACTTCGATCTTTGTTCTAACTGGTTAGTGAAATTTATTTGTTGAAAATAACTTAAATATCGTTCAACTTTTTCTTTTATATATTCCTCAGCTGTTTTATTATTATTTGATAATTGTGTTAATTCATAATTTTTCTTTCCAAATGATATTATTCTGAAAGAAC
The DNA here is from genome assembly GCA_964496465.1 of uncultured Bacteroidales bacterium. Lineage (GTDB taxonomy): Bacteria > Bacteroidota > Bacteroidia > Bacteroidales > CAYFUP01 > CAZBZX01. Next base: position 9,155 of record CAZBZX010000118.1, on the reverse strand, counting down.
TCTCATTGTTAAAGCTATTTATTAACGAAACTGAATTGATTTCATTTGGTGATATTTGGAATAAGGTTTTATTCCTCCAATGGCTTACAGAACAACTAAAAACTGGAAAAAGAGAATATTTGTATCCAGGAATATATAACGTGTAAATTTGGCTATTTTTTTTATTAATAGCGTAGCAATATTCATTAGTTGGATGCAAAGCAACAATAAAATCATTGCGTATTTTCTTTTTGTAATAAACAATAATTTCAACAGAAGAACTATCAATTTTGTGTTTTAAATTCTCAACATCATTAAGTGCAACTTTTGAATGAATTTGAATATGGGTTAGTATTTTTAAAAGGTAATTTACATATTCAATATTAGCATTATACGAATTAACTTTCCAATAATTATTTATTTTTTTTAACTTAACTTCGGTTGTGTTATTTTTTAATATAATAGCTGTAACTTTCGATGAATCAGATACATAGAATTCCTTTTCTTCCTTTAAATACGAATTTGTATTACAGCAAATAAAACATAAAATGACTATTAAAATGATATTAATATAAATAAATCGATGCATCTGTTGGTTAGAAAGAATCATTGAATCTCAAATTTGAATAAATAATGCGAATTAATAGTTGGAAAATATTCAACTGTAAAGTCACTCTGAGCGAAGTCGAAGAGTAATATTTCTGCACAAATATCCTTCGACTCGCTCAGGATGACTATCTGAAGAGTATTAAATTTTCAACTTTTAATTCATATAAATACTGTTATTTTTTTTGCGTTTAATTTGAATATTTATTATTTCGGTATAAATTATAGATAACTCCAAATATAATAATAATCAAAACAGGAAATATAATGTTAATAAGCTGAATAAGAACTTTATATTTAGCAACTGCTTGCTTATTAAGCAATCTTAGTTTAATACTTCTTGAACGTAATTCTATCAAACCTGATTTTTCTACCAGGTAATTCACACTATTTACGATAAAATCTTTATTCCCATATGTCTGGTTTGTGTAACGGTCATACCCTAATGGTTCAATCATAATCCCGTTTGCCTTATGTCTTACATTATTTTTTATTATATCTCCATCTGCAATTATTACCATTTTGGTGTCATTACTGATTTCTTTAAAAGTTGAATTTTCAGAAATGTAATCATTTATCATCCTATTTTTAAATACCGATTCAAACTTTCCCTCTATTAATACAGCAATATTTAAATAACAAAGATTAAAGTTTTGTTTTTCACTACTTTCCATCACTTCCGACAAGCTTATCTGAGAAGGGATTGTTTTTAATTTACAATACATCGATGATTTTAACAGAATTGTTTTTACTTGTTCTTGTGTTTCACCCACAGTATCAATTGTATTTGCATATTCTGCTTTAACCATGTTTAAATTTTTTGTTATCGGATGATTTGGGTTTCCATTTAATAGTGGAAAATATAACCATGGTGCCGGAACAAATTTTGAAGGTTGCCCTGACATAGTGCTGTTAACAGGAATTAATGCACATTGAACGTCATTTATAATAACCGGATTAATTCGAACTCCATAACGAAATAATTGATCACTTAGGTTAACATCCTTTGGTATACAAAAAGTATTTCCATATTTTGCAAGACTATCAGGAAAAACTTCACCTGCATCAAGCAGCCATAATAATTTGCCACCATTCATTAAATACTGGTCAATAATAAATTTGTCTTTTTCATTGTATGGGGTTTCAGGATCAGCAATAATTATAAGTGAATAGGGATCAAGAATATGATGAATGCCATTTATTGTCACTCTGTCAATAACATATTGGTCAGAAAGTTCACGAGTTATATCTGCAACCTGGTATTCATTTAATTCATCGTGACCTTCAATAAAAGCAATTTTTTCTTTTTTATCTTTTGTTAAGCGATAAATAGCATCTACAAATTTATACTCCAGGTTTTCGATCGATTGATTAAGATTTTCTTCGCCATTTAAAGCAGGATTATTTTCCAATATATTAAGCACAACTTCTTTACTGCTAAATGTTACTATAACTCCAGGTAGAACTATCTTTTGAATTAATCCTCCATCTTCATCATGTAAATTTATATTTGTTGGTTGAATTCCTTTATTTGTCAATTCTGTAAATATTGCTTCTCTTTCGGTTTTATCTTTTATATCATTCAGGTTAATAAATTTAAACTGGATATTTTTTTTATTATAAGCTTTAAGTTCATTAATCAGTTCATTTGTTGAACGTTGCAGTCTTTTAAAACTCAGCGGTAAATCACCAGCCAGGTATATATGAAAGTAAACCGGTTCGGAAAGATTTTTTACAATTTCTTTTGATTTTTCCGTTAAAGTATATCGTTGCTCAGAAGTTAAATCAATCCTGAAAAATTTTAAGGATGAAATTAAATTTGTTGCAATTATGGCTATTATTATAATTAACAAATAAAAGTATCTATTTTTTAAATTTTTAATTTTCATCTAAATTCAAACTATTTATTTTTCCCAACTAGTTTAAACCGGGTTAAAAAAATGAATAAAATAATTACACTAAAAAAATATACTATATCTCTTGAATCGATTACTCCCCTGCTCATCGACTGATAATGCTCATTTATACCAAAAAAGACGATCAAATCAGCTTTCGTTTGCAACATAGGAAGATTTCCAATAGAATCGAAACCAGCAAACAATAAATAACTAGCAACAATTGAGATTAGTAAAGAAATAATTTGATTATCAGTTAATGATGAGGAGAAAATGCCAATAGCACAATATATAGCTGATAAAAAAAATAGTCCGATAAACGATCCCCATGTGCCACCAGTATCTATATTTCCAATTGGATTTCCAAGAAAATATACGACGATAAAATAGATTAAAGTTGGAATAATTGAAATGAAAACCAGAATTAATGAAGCAAAATATTTTGCCAGAATTATTTGTAAGTTACTTAAAGGTTTAGTTAAAATAAACTCAATAGTTCCAAGTCGTTTTTCTTCAGCAAATGACCTCATAGTAATGGCAGGCACAAGAAATAGAAAAATCCACGGGGCAATGATAAAATAATTTTGCAGGCTTGCATAACCATTATCAAGGATATTCATTGACCCAGGAAATACCCAAACAAATAATCCATTCAATACCAGAAATATAATTATTACCAAATAACCTGAAATGGAATTGAAGTAGCTTGAAATTTCCTTTTTCAAAAGAGAGAACATAATTTTTTTAATTTTAATCACAAATATATTATAAATTAAACCTCTTTACAGTGAAAATATTTTGTAATTTTCAATATAAAAATTTCATTGTTCAATGATGAAACGCATTTTAATTTTTATATGCCTTATTTTTTATTTGCTTTTATCCTATTCTCAGGAATTAAGGCATACTTATTTTGAATTAAAATACCATAATGGAACGTTGATTAAACATAGTCCGAAAATTGATCCCTTGATAAAAGGAAAAATTGAGACTTTTGAAATTAATTATATTATTCCCACTATTGGAAATCACAAATGGTCACAAATATACCGTTATCCCGAATTTGGAGTAGGTTACCAGGTGGCTTTCTGGAAAAATCCTGACACGCTTGGTACTTCGCATGTATTAAATACTTATATACGTATTCCAATAATTAAAACAAAACCATTTAAATTTTATTATCATATTGGTACGGGGCCATGTTTTTTTACTCAAAAATTCGATTCTGTAACAAACCCTTTGAACAAAGCAATTGGCTCGTATTTTAATTTATATATACATGCTGGTTTGGAAGCCTCGTTTCAATTACATAAGAATTTGCGGTTGAATGCCGGGTATGGAATTAATCATTATTCTATTGGAAACCTCGATCAGCCTAATGTTGGATTAAATGTAATTGCTAACTATTTTAGTATAAGTTACTCTTTTGATAAAAATACGACCGTTATAAACAAAAATGAAATTGAAAGAAAGGAACGGGGACATGAGATATGGGGATATATAGGACCTGGATTTAAGGAGATAGATGTTACAACAAAGGAGGGAGTGGAATATGATGATAAAAAGTATTTTACCACAACAGTTTCTCTTAACTATGCTTACCAAATTAATTATAAACGCAAAATTGGTTTTGGTTTTGAATATTTTTATGATAATTCGATAAAAGTCAGGATTATTAAAGAAGATAAACATGAGTTTAACAAAGGGGATAATCTTCGTCCAGGATTTAATATATCTCATGAGCTAATGTTCAGGGATTTGTCATTTATGACCCAGTTCGGATGGTATATTTACTCAAAATTGGAGCGCTTTGGTAATAAATACTATAGAGCCGGATTTAAATACCATTTTAAAAATAATGTATTTGTGGTATTGGCATTAAAAGTCCATCCACCAGCCATAGCCGATTTTACAGAATGGGGGATAGGATACAGGTTTCGGTAAACATTGAGAAGTGAGAGTGAAGAGCAAAAAGTGAAAAGTAAAAAGTTTTTCACCACTCACTACTCACCACTCACCACTTAATTAATTTAGACTTCCTTTAATTTCCATTTTCCTCTTTTAAATAAAACAAAACCAGTTAAAGCCATTAAACTTTCTGAAATGATAATGGCATAATAAACTCCTTCTTCATTCATACCCATTGGTTTTGCTAATAAATATGCCAGGGGTACCTCAATAAGCCAGAAACAGAAAAAATTAATCCATGTTGGTGTTTTAGTATCTCCGGCTCCGTTAAATGATTGTACCATAACCATACCTAATGCATAAAAAATAAAGCCATAGCTAATTATTCGTAATCCAGTAACTCCTTTTGATATAACCAAAGGATCGTCTATAAAAATCTTTATAAAGGTAGCTGGAAATGATATAAGGATTATTCCGATAATTCCCATAAAAATCATATTTGAATAACTAGTAACTAAAACAGATTTTTCAGCACGTTCTGGTTGTTTGGCACCTAAATTTTGTCCAACTAAAGTTGATGCAGCATTACTCAAACCCCATGAAGGTAAAATGGAAAAAACAACAACTCTAAGAGCAATTGTATACCCTGCAACAACAATACTACCAAAATCAGAAATAATCCTCATCATAAAAATCCAACTTGATGTTGCAATTAGGTGTTGTCCGATTCCTCCAAATGATAGATTTATTATAGCTTTTATTATTTTAAAATCAACTCTAAGATGTTCTAGTTTTACTTTAATTCGGTTTTTACCATTAAATAAAAGATAAAGCTGGTAAAGCACTGCTAAACCTCTGCCTGTATTCGTAGCTATTGCTGCTCCGGTTATTCCAAGTTCTGGAAAAGGTCCCCATCCAAAAATTAAACACGGGTCAAGTATTATATTTATAATATTGGCAAACCATAAAACACGCATAGATATTGCTGCATCACCTGCGCTTCTAAAAATGGCATTTATGATGAATAATAACATAATTACAAAATTACCCCCTAGCATAATGGTTGGGTACATATAACCATCACGTATCATTTGATTTGATGCCCCCATAAATTCTAATATTTTCGAAGCATAAATTATTCCTGGAATTGCAAATATGAATGATGCACAAAGACCAACATATATTGCCTGGATAGATGAAAGAGCGGCTTTATCTCTATTTTTTTCACCTATTCTTCTTGAAACAAGTGCTGTAGTAGCTGCGCTAAACCCTACGGAAACAGCATAAATTATAGTCATTATAGATTCAGTAATACCTACAGTAGCAACTGCATCATGCCCCAGCTTCGACACAAAAAATATGTCAACAACAGCAAAAACTGATTCCATCAATGTTTCGAGAACCATTGGGATAGCTAAAAGAAAAATAGCCTTTTTTAAACTTCCTTGAGTAAAATCTTGTTCAGTTCCTCTGATCGATTCAATAATATCGTGCCATAACTGCTTAATATTTATTTGCTTAAAACGTATCATGATTAAAATAGTAAAATTAAATAGAAAAAATAAATTGATTGATTATGATAAAGTCAAAAGGAATTTTTCGTAATAATTCCTAAAAAAGTAATGCGGTGACCGCGGGTGTTATGACCAGAATAAAAAATTTCATAGATAGTATAAACTTTATCGTTACAAATATGCAAGTTTTTTTTTAAATATTTGTTAAAATATTATTCCTTTTTTCTGATTGTATCTATTTTTAAGGATTGATTTATAACAATGAACAAAGCTTATACTTGTTTAATTTTATTTGTAATAATTGGAGCAAAAGGTGTATTTGCTCATCCGGTACATGTATCGGTTTGTTCAGTTGAGATTTATCCCGAATTAAATGAAGTTCAGGTATTAATTAAAGTTTTTAAAAATGATATGGAATTAGCTCTATTTCATAATTATCAAATAAAAGTGGATTATATCTCTGAAGATTCTGTAGATTTAAACTACAACTATATAAAAAAATATATTAAAGAACATTTTTCACTGGAATCTAATAAAGTTATAAATTATGTATTAAATGGTGTGGAATTTGATAGTGATATTGTGTGGCTAAATTACACTATTAATTTAAGAAGGATACCAACTAAGTTCATTATCGTAAATACCATTTTTAATGATATTTATTTTGATCAAAAAAATTTAATGATTATTAAATGTAATAATTATGAAAAGGGCTTTGAGCTGGATTACAATAATACTACCTTTGAGCTAAATATTAAAGAAATTGAGAAGTGAGGGTTGGTTTTAAAGTTGGATTGATATTTTTAATTATCTGTTTATCTTTTGCAGTAAATGCCACTCATAACAGAGCTGGAGAGATTACATATTCTCATATAAGCGGGTATACTTATTTATTAAAAATTACTACATATACCTATACTAAAAGTCCGGCTGACAGAAGCTACCTTGAAATAAAAGTAACAGGCGAGGGATCAGTAATTGCATACAGGGATACACAAATTATTATTCCAAATACTACCTATTTTTGGAATACATATTCTGCAAAGTATACTTTTTCAGGTCCCGGCACATATGAAATTATTGTTGAAGATCCGAATAGAAATCTTGGTGTTAAAAATATCCCAAATTCTGTAAATATACCATTCTCCGTAAAAACTTATTTACTTGTTAATAATGATTTAGGATCAAATAATGCTCCTGTCATGCTCAGTCCGCCAATACAAAAAGCAGCTTTAGACCGGATTTTTATTTATAACTCGGTATCTTATGATGTGGAAGGTGATAGTTTATCGTTTGCTTTTACTACCTGTACAGGGGAAAGGGGTATTCCTATACCAACATTTACAATGCCCCCTGCTTCAAATTATTTCACAATAGATTCTGTTACTGGTGAAATGGTTTGGAACACACCAATTGATACGGGCATCTATAATGTTGCGATTGAAGTAAAAGAATGGAGAAGTGGTGTTGCTATAGGAAAAATTACACGCGATATGCAAATTGAAGTTTATAAAACAGATAATTATCCTCCTGATATTGAAGATTTGCAAGATTATTGTGTATTAGCGGGTGATACTATCGATCTTACATTTGAAGTATATGATTTTCAGGACGATAGAATAGAATGTGAGATTAATGGTGGACCGTTAGTTAATAAAAAAGCAATTGTAAATTTTGATACTTTGCAAAGCAGATATGGTTATGGACAATATCATTTTACATGGCAAACTACTTGTGATGATGTGAGAAATGCTCCCTATGATATGATTATAAATGCTAAAGATAAAAATAAAGATGTCTCTCTTTCCGATGCTGAACAATTTGCAATTAAGGTTATTGGACCCCCACCAATTAATTTAAATTCTATGCCTTTTGCTAATGCCATTAATGTATCCTGGGAACAAAATTATTGTGATGATGTTAGCTTTTTAATTTATAGAAAATCAGACTCTACGGGTATTAATTATTATAATTGTTTAAATGGAGTTCCAAATGGATCAGGATATAAATTAATAGCTGAAGTAGATAAAGGGGTGGAAAGTTATTATGATAATAATAATGGAAATGGACTTTTGCAAGGTTATAAATATTGCTATGTAATTGTTGCTAAGAATGAATATGGGGCGTATAGTTATCCTTCTGATGTTATTTGCAGCTTTCTTCGACCACCACTGCCAAATATAATACAAACCAGTGTTCGTACCATAAATCCATCAAATGGATCAATAATAGTGAAATGGTTAAAACCAAAGGGTCTTATTGAGAAAGGATATAATGGCCCGTATAAATATAGAATTTACAGAGCAGAAAATTTATGGGGAATGAATGGAGTATTAATTGATAGTATAGAAACTACTGATTTAAATGATACTGTATACGTAGATACAATGATTAATACTGTTCAGTATCCTTATTCTTATAAAATAGAAATGTATAATGAAGAATCAGGAAACAGGGGGATTATTGGAGATAATCCAGGTATTGCTTCAACGCTTTATGCAGATATTCAATCATCTGATAATAAACTTACACTATCCTTTAAGCGCAATGTTCCCTGGATTAACACGTCATATGATATTTACAGGTTAAACAATTTAAGTGGCCAATTTGAATTAATTGGAACTACAAGTGAAGAGGAATATATTGATAGTGGATTAGTAAATGGGAAAGAATATTGCTATAAAATTACCAGTTATGGCCAATATATTGATGAAGAGGAGAATTTGTTCTATACAGAAAATAAATCACACATAACCTGTGGTTCACCAATAGATACTATTCCACCTTGTCCGCCAATATTAACTGTTCAAACAAATTGCGACAGCCTGTCAAATTATCTATCCTGGTATTATTTGCCAAGCTGCGACCAGGAAGTTTTATATTATAAAATTTATTATAAACCTGAGTTAAAGGGATCATTTGATTCCATAGCTATTGTAACAAATAATGTATTTGAATATATTCACTATCCTGAAAATACAAATGCGGGATGTTATTATATTACAGCCATCGATTCATTTAATAATGAAAGCGATGGATCAGGCGTAGTATGTGTTGATATTTGCCTGAATTATGAATTGCCAAATACTTTTACTCCTAATTACGATAGGATTAATGATCGGTTTATTCCGATTTCAGTTGATGCAACAATTGAAAAAGTAAGAATGCAAATATTTAACCGGTGGGGACAATTGGTATTTGAAAAGGATTACCCATTCATTAATTGTAATGGTAGAGATATGATAAAATTTAT
>CAZBZX010000117.1:0-11430 GCA_964496465.1 uncultured Bacteroidales bacterium | reverse complement strand
ACCGGCTGTTTTATAAAATTTACCTGCTACTTCCAGGCTATCTCCCGGGCAAATAGTATCAGCAATATTTGTGAGAGCAGGTTGATTAATAGTAATTATTGTTTTATAAATACTGTCACAACCATAAATAGTTTGTAATGAATCATAATAAATTCCAGCTTCTTTATAATATTTGCCTCTTTCTAATACACTATCACCTTCACATATATTATACATGGATTCAAATGAATATACAGGTAAAACAACAATAAGAAGATGAACAGTACTATCGCACCCATCTATAGTAGTTAAATGTTGATTATAATAATACGTTGTTTCAGTTGGGGATTTATACTCACCTAATGTAAATACGCTGTCTCCCTTACATATATATAAAGTGTCAAAAATAGTATAACTTGGATAATGTGAAAGGTTCAACATTGTAATACTATCATAACCATAAACTGACATTGAAGTTTTTTTATACAAACCGCTTTCCTGAAGTATATTACCATCAAATACTACAGCAGTATAAGGACAAACAATTGAATCAATAATTACGCTATCTAATAAATCATTTACCAATATTACATAAGCCTCTTTAATAATTCCTCCCCAACCATCGTCTGCCTGCACATATATGTTAAATGAATTTTGTTTTTCATAATTGATTTTAGTAACTGTATATAAACTGTCATCGTTTCCAATTAAAAATTTATCGTTATCTGCATCGTTTGTGCCGTCCCCATCGACTAAAGTAAATTCAATAATATCGTTTGTATCAATATCCGTAGCAGAAAAGCCTCCAATAATAGTATTAATTGCTACGTTTTCATTTATTGAATTATTACTTAAAAGTATATCAGTAGGGTCATTATTTGGAAGAGACTCAAAAATATATGCAGCACCAACATCACCACCTAATTCATCGTTAAATTGAGCTCCAACTAAAACAAAATTACCTGAAACACTAACAGAGCTGCCAATTTCATAAGTTAATGAATAGTTTATATCACCAGAAGGTTTTAATAGAGCAGTCTCAATTGTATCTACCCAGCCATTCTCTGGCTTTTCATAAATGTATCCCCAACCGTTTACTGCATTACTAGCTCCAACAGTTATCCTATCATCTTTTATGTCTAATGATTCACCAAAAGAAGATATTGGATTTACAAATTCATGATGTAATTGTAAGGTTTCTGTAGTATTTACCCAGCCGGTCATAGGCCTAATATAAATATATACCCTGTTGTATGCTCCAATAATTATAATACCATCATCAATATCCACAGCTTTTCCGAAATTTGCCAAGGTACTTCCATCTGAAGGCAATAATTTTGCAGTTTCGGTTGTACTGATCCAATTAGTAGTAAGCTTTTCGTAAACATAGGCTGATCCACTTGCATCTCCATTATCATCATCGAGCGTTGCCCCAACAATGATGGTGTTTCCAGAAATTCCAACTGAACTTCCAAAATTATCAAAATTAGCTGCATCAGATGCTGCTAATTTTGCAGTTTCGGTAGCATTAATCCAGCCTCCTGCTAGTGGTTTCTCGTAAACGTAAGCTGCGCCTTTAGAAATATCTTGTGAATTTGTTCCAGCTACGATTACATCGCCGGAAATACTAACTGAAATACCTAATCTGTCTCCTCCAACAACATCCGAACCGGTCAATTTTGCTGTTTCTGTTGCATCAGTCCATTGTCCGGAAGGTTTTACATATACATATGCAGCACCAGTATGTCCATTATTATCCGATGATCCAATTACAATTACATTACTATCTATATCAACGGAATAGCCAAACTGATCGCTTGCTGCGCTATCAGAAGCAGTTAATGTAGCAACAATATCCCAGCTAGTTCCATTATTATATAAAACATAGGCAATGCCATGATTGTCCCAGTATCCTTTCGATCCAATAACAGCATAATCCCCATCCATTGCAACGGAGCATCCGTAAAAATCAACAGCATTGTCCGCATAGGGTTCCGGTAATAATTTCTTAATTTCTGTCCATTTTTGAGCGTTAGAAATTAAGAATAAGCTAATAAGCATTAAAATAAGAGTATACTTCTTCATAATATTGTGGTTTTAAAGGTTAATTCTAAATAAGAAAATAATAGTATGAGTGGTTTTCATATAATAAAAATATGTTATTTATTTCAGAAAATCAATATCTTAAACAAATAACCAAGCTTATTTTTAACATTTAAATTGAGTTTATATTCTAAATAACGATTATTATTGATTCTCAGAGTTACAACTAAAACATATTATTTATAATTTTGTAAAAAATATTTTTATGACAGGTAAATTTTATTGTAAATCATGTAATGTATATTTTACAACGGAAGGAACAAAGGTTGAATATAACGACCCGATATACGGGCCATGTGCCTCATACCGTGCTGATTGTCCTGAATGCGGCGAAGATTGCAGTGAATATGTAAAACCTAAACCGCAAAAGTCAGAAGATAATAATATTCCATCGTGTGGAGCTGCAGGGGGATCTTGCTGTGGTGGTTAATAACGATTTAAAACCTGATAGGTTTTTAAATCAAATAGACCTGACAGGTTTTAAAAACCTGTCCAGGTTTATTTTTATAATGCTTTAAATCGTATTGCCTGTCCGCCACCTTTAGCTAGTTTTATAGTATATTCTGAAGCATTGGTTACCTCCATTGTTTGAATATCAACGCTTGTAGGATTTGTTTTCCAGTCTGCATCCGCACCGTCAGCATATATTTGGGCTTCATACTTTAAATTCGGGTCAAGAAAATCAAGTTTAATTGTTAGTTCCCTGGCTTCTTCATCAGTTATACTTCCTAAATACCAGTCATCGCTATTTCTATCTTTTCTAACAGTTGTTATGTAATCTCCTATTTTAGCATTAACTACTTTTGTAACTTCCCAATCAACAGGAACATCTTCAATAAATTTAAATGCAGGATGGCCTTCGTAATTTTCAGGTAGATCACATGCCATTTGCAACGGGCTATATATTGTAATATATAAAGCGAGCTGTTTTGCTAGCGTAGTCGGCACTTTACTTCCTTCTCTGTATTTTATATTCAAATCGAAAACACCTGGAGTATAATCGAATGGTCCAGCCAGACACCTGGTAAAAGGAATAACGGTTGTATGCTCACAACCATTTCCTGAGCTCCATGCATTATACTCCTGTCCCCTTGCTCCTTCCCTTGACATCATATTTGGCCATGTACGTCTAATACCAGTTGCTTTGATTGGTTCGTGAACATCGAGCATTATTTTATGTTTGGCAGCTAATTCAACAACTTTTCGATAATGCTCTACTCCATATTGACCATGGTGCCATTCTTTTTTATCTAACCAACCGCCTACATAACCGGTTTTAATACCATCAACACTATATTTATTATAAAAATTGAATGCATCTTCCATTTGCTTTTCATAATTTATTGTATTAGCTCCTGTTTCATGATGGCCAATCAATTCAACACCTGTGGATGCAGCATAATCAGTGATTTCTTTTATATCAAAATCAGGATAAGGTGTAGTAAAATTAAAATCTTCGCCACCATCAAACCAGTTTCCATCCCATCCTAAGTTCCAGCCTTCAACTAACACACCTTTAATTCCATGTTTTGCTGCAAAATCAATATACATTTTTGTATTTTTTGTTGTTGCCCCATGTTTTGGACCAGATGACCAGGTGTAAATTCCGATATGCATTCCCCACCAGATACCAACATATTTCATTGGAGTGATCCATGATACATCTTCAATTTTGTTTGGTTCGTTTAAATTTAAAATAAGGTATGAAGAAATTAAATCGCCCGGTTTATCTGTAATCTGAATGGTACGCCACGGCGTTACGAATGGAGCGTTAGTTTTTACTTTTATTCCATCCGACCATGGAATTAAATCACAAGCAAGTTTTGTTGAATCTGCTTTATAAATAGTCATGCTTGAATAATTGGTCAGATTTGCTTCATGCAGTGAAATGTACAATCCATTTCCTTCCAAGGTAACCGGTGTATGAACAGTGTCCAGTTCACTAATTTTATTCTTTTGATATAAATATTCGTACCTGTTGTTTCTGTATGCATTTATCCACCATGCATCATAATCAAATGTAAAATTAAACTCCGTTTCTTCATCCATAATTTCAACATTCTGAATATTTTCCTGCTCAGGAACCTCATATCTAAAACCAATACCGTCATTATACACTTTAAAAATAATGTTTAGTTTTCGTTTTAATTCAGATTTTTCCTGAAGTGATACTTTCAATTGGTTATAATTATTTCTTATATCTTTCACTTCACCCCATGGCTGTGTCCAGGTTTCATCAAAAGTTGATTTTTCAATAGTAGTAATTTCAAAGACTTTATCTAATGCTGGTATATTTTTAAAGCTGAATCCTAGTTTTGAGTTATCAATTATAAGATCAGATTTTGAAACCTTGTAAAATGCTTTCCCATCAATTAAATTAAATGACAATTTGATTTTTCCATCGGGTGAATTAATTGAAATTTTATTTTTGTTTTGTTTGCAGCTTAATAATACAACTGCATATAACATTACAACAAGTATAATTTTTGTTTTCATATAAACTAGGTTAAGTTAACATTTATAATTTTCTTTATTAATCGGTTGACGAATATACTAAAATTATCTTCAAAATAGGTGTTATAATAAACAGTTTTTCAATTACTTATATCAATGTTTTATCGCAAACGTTTGAAATAATACTTTCAGAAGAGCTAGAATTTAGTTGCTAAAATTAAATATCGAAAACTTCCATAGTTAACTCATTTTTAATATATTTATAATATTATTATAAATTATAAATGAATGATAATTAGATTATTTTCTATATTATCTCTGATTGTAATTTTCACAAATAGCTATTGTAACAAAATTCTAATACTTAATGATAAACAAGATAATTATTTACTTGATTCTTTTTTAAGTATTTATATTGATTCAACCAATTCGAATGACTTAAATAAAATTTTAAACATAGTTGGAGAAAGAAAATTCAAAGAATGTAAAATAAATAAACCAAATTTGGGTTATTCAAGGAATACACTTTGGTTATATTTTTCAATTCAAAACAAGTCCCATCTTCATAACTGGTGTCTCAATATCAGTAATCCAACAATTAATAAGGTTGAATTATTTATGATTGATTCAAACATGCAAATTTATGATACGTTATACTCAGGCCTGGATTTCCCTTCAGATAAGGTGAATTTTATTTATAAAAATCCTGCCTTCTATTTACATATTCAGGATAAATTGCAATTAAGTCTATTATTAAAAATAAGGTCATATTCAACCTTTCTATTACCAATTAAAATACAAAGCTTAAAGTCATTTTTTAAGGACGGTTTTCAAGACCGCACCAGTATTTTAATTTTTTTTGGTATGTTAATTTCGCTTCTGATTGTAAATTTAGTTCTGTATATTATAATAAAAGAACGAAATTATTTTTACCTGGTTTTGTATTTAGTTTTTATTATAATCCATCTTATAACATTGTATGGTTATATTAATGAGTTTATACCTGGTCTTACGATAAGATTAAAATCAATCATTTGGTTCATATGTTTTTCAATAAGTGGGTTGTTTATAACCTTATTTGCGATGAACTACTTAAATATTTCTCGATATAAAGTTTTGAATAGAATATTTCAATTTATCATACTTGTCCATTTAGTGCATATAATTATTCCTTTATTTCCAACAATATCTGAATCTTATATGGTTAAATATCGAGGAATAAGTTATTTGGCAGGAGTCTTTTTTTTAAATTTTGCAGGTATTTATGTTTCGCTTAAAAGAAAAAGAATTGCTCCCTATTATATTTTGGCTTATGGTTTCTATTTATTATCGGCTTTACTGTTTAGTGGTATGATAAACGGTACAATTGAATATTCATGGTTTGTCCACCATTCAGGTTTATTAGCTACAACATTGTTTACAGTAATTATCAGCATAGGGTTATCAAATAAAATATCTTCCCTTCGGAAAGAACAAGAAAAAACCAAAGAATTTGTGAGGTTAAGTCAAGAGTTAAGCCTGCATATTTCTGAGAAAAATCGACTTGAGGAAACATTAAAAATATCGCTTCAATTAAATGAGATGCTAATTGATTTTAGTGAAGATGAAATTATCAGTTTTGGATTGGAACAAGCACAAATTATTACGAATAGCGAGATAGGTTATTTTCATTTTGTAAATGAAGATCAAAAGACTATTTCATTACAAAAATGGTCAAAAAATACTATGAATTTTTGCACAGCTGGTGAAAAAGATGAACATTACACTATTGATAAAGCAGGTATTTGGGTAGAATGCTTTTATACTAAAAAGCCTGCAGTTCATAACGATTATAAAAATCATCCAGATAAAAAAGGTTACCCAGAAGGTCATTTTCCTGTAATCAGACATATGTCAGTACCTATTTTTGAAAAGGAAAAGATTTGCGGTATTATTGGTGTTGGAAATAAAAAATCGGATTATAATAATGAAGATGCCAGTCAGCTTTTACTTTTAGCAGAAAATATTTGGTCAGTTATTAGAAGAAAAAGAGCGGAAGAAGCAGTTAAAAATTCGGAAAAAGAACTTAGGGAATTAAATAAAACAAAAGATAAATTATTCTCAATAATTGCGCATGATTTAAAAAATCCATTAGGCTCAATGCCAAGCTTAACTAAAGTTCTTATGAATGAATTTGACACGATTTCCGATAGTCAGAAAAAAGAGTTAATTAAGTTAATTCATGAAACTTCGGGCCAATCCTATAAATTGCTTGAGAATTTATTGATCTGGTCAAAAAGTCAAAGAGGTAAAATTTCTTTTAATCCAACTAAAATATATATTTGGGATCTAATTGAAGAAGTATTATTATTAGTAAAACCGCAGGCAGGTAAAAAATCCATTGTAATTAAAAATATGGTTTTCAAGGATAAATTTGCGTTTGCTGATTATGATATGATTTCAGCCATTATTAGAAATTTAATCACAAATGCCATAAAATTCACTCCAAATAACGGATTAATTACCATTAGATCTGAGTTGATTGATCGTAAAAATAATGATCGGAAACTTAAAATATCAGTTATAGATACAGGGATCGGGATGAATCCCGAAACATTGGAAAAACTATTTACCATTGAGCAGAATATTTCTACTAAAGGCACAAATAATGAAGAAGGAACTGGATTAGGTTTGTTCCTTTGTAAGGAATTAATTGATTATCATAAAGGAAAAATTTGGGCTGAAAGCGAATTAGGAAAAGGCAGTAAATTTCATATACTATTACCTCTTCAATAATTTATTTTTCCAGGATATCTATACTTTGAATCGATGAAGTAATAGGAACAGTATTAATATTTACAGCTTTTCTTTTGGCTAATTCATATCTAAGTTTTGCTAATGGTATCTCTTTATTAGCAATATTAATTTGAATGCTAAACTCTGTAAATGATTTGCCAACGTTCATCGTTGGTTCGTCAGCAAATAAATAATTCTTTTTCAAATAATTTTCAATATCTGATCTGTAAATATTAGCAATATTAAAAATAACCATGACTTTATCTTCAGCGTTAACTGCTCCATACAAGTTAATCAGAAACATTTCAAGCAATTCATTTTTTTCTGTATCTTTTCTCAATTTAGGGTTTATCCAAATGCTTGTTTCTGAGGTCATTATAGTATCAATTATTTTAAGGCCGTAATTTTTTAGTGCACTACCAGATTGCGTAATCTCAACACCAATATCTGCCCCCTTATTTTTAACTTTTGCCTCAGTTTTACCCCATGTTTCATATATTATAACACCCTGTTTTATTTTAGGAGGAGTTTTATATTTCTGAACAGAAAAGTTGGCAAATTTCTCGAATAAATTCGCTTCTTTCAATTTTCTTTGTATCCAATCTAATGCTAAATAAGGCATCTCTGCAACGAGAATAATAATATTTTTATCACTTAATGTAGTCAAATACTCGGTTATCGTTTCCTCTTCATTTTCTTCATCAATAACTCCAACAATTTTAACTTCTCCCCTGTTAAGAGGTAAAGCTTTTTCAAGATTAATTTCAGTATTATATTCGTAATGCAATTCCAATTTTCTCTCTGTAATCCAATCATCGCCTGCTATGGCAATATCTATTTCATTTATTCCAAGCTGTGCGCCAAATTCCTGTGGCCTTCCATCCCACCCAAAAAGAAAGTTAATGGTGTTGAATTTGCTTGGACCACCTTTTTCATATCCAGAAGTTTTAAAGCCAGCAGTTTCAAGCAATGATATTAGATTTCCTCCTCTTTCAGGATTCGCTAATGAGCCGGCAGGCATTCCTATTTTAAGTAATTGTTTAGTCATGTTAAAATCTACTTCTCAATAATTTCTAATTTATTTCCGGTTATTTTCCTGTAATAACAAGATTTGTATGGCATACCATCATCCCTTTTTGCATGACAGGCACCTTTTCCCATTGGGGTAACCAGGTAGAGTAATGAATTTTGCTCGCAATTAATTCTTATTTCCTCAATTTTGAGCATATCTCCAGATGTTAATCCTTTTTTCCATAGTTCCTTCCTGCTTCTGCTATAATAAGTAGCATAACCACTTTTAACAGTCTCTTCATAGGCTTCTTTATTAGCAAAGGCTAGTATTAACACTTCTTTCGAAGTATAATCCTGGGTCACAACAGGTACCAATTTGTTCCCATCATCTCCGAAATCAATTAATAATTCGCTAGTATATTCTTTTGCCATTCTTAATCATAAATATGGCCATAAAAGTAAAAATTCATTTTGTTTATGCAAGATTTTACCTAAATAAAAAATGATTCTTATAAATAACAAATAGTTAGTTTTTTGGAATACGAATTACTTTCTCAATGGTTTCTATTAACGTCTCTGGTTTTAAAGGTTTAATTATACAATCATTAAATGAGTTATTCAGTATCTCATCTTTTTCGTTCTCCAATGCATAGGCAGTAACAGCTATTACTGGTACATACTTGTCAAGTTTTCTGATTTCCTTTAAAGCATCAATTCCATTCATAACCGGCATTTTAATATCCATTAATATGAGCAAGTTGTCCAAATTCGGTAAAGTTTGAACATATTCAACAGCTTCTTTCCCATTTTTAGCCCATACTACTAACGCATTATATCTTCGTAATATACTTTTAATTAGGCTAAAGTTTGCCGGTTCATCCTCTGCAACTAATATCTTTATATTTTGAGTTATATCTAATGGTTTTTTAATACTTTTTGATATGTCATTTTGATCTTCAGTGTCATAAGAGGATGTTAAGGGTAGGTTAAAAAAGAATGTTGATCCTTTACCATACTCAGACTCTAACCAAATATTTCCTTTCATAAGCTGTACTATTTTTTTACAAATAGCCAATCCCAAACCAGTACCTCTATAAACTTTACCACTTCCATTCTCAAGTTTATAAAAATGGTTAAATATCTTATTGAAATCAGAAGTTTTTATTCCTATACCTGTGTCTGAAACAAAAAACTCAATATTATCAGATTTTAATTCGTATCCAAACTTTATTACACCCTTTTCGGTATATTTTTTGGCATTTTCTAATAAGTTCGACATAACTTGTCTAAACCGAATAGGATCACTATACAGCAAATATTTTTGCTTATTTTCTTTATTATCAAAAATAATTTTAATGTCTTTTTCTTTGTCTAAATTGTAGTAATTTTCAAGTTCCTCAAGCAATACATCAACATTAAATATTGATCTATTTATTTTTATTTGGTTAGCTTCTATTTTGGAAAGATCAAGTATATCATTTATTAAAATTAAAAGTGATTCACTGTTGATATTTATTGTATTTATATATTCTTTCAATTCTTTCTTTGAAATATTCTCATTATTAAGTAATGAAGAGAAACCAATAATAGCATTCATTGGTGTACGAATTTCATGCGACATATTTGCAAGGAATGCTGATTTCAATCTGTCTGATTCTTCAGCTTTTATTCTGGCTTTTTCTAATTCGGTTGTTCTCTCTGAGACAAGCTCCTCTAATCGATTCCTATGTTTCTCTAACTCTTCATTTTGTGCTGTAATTTCCTCTTTACGTCTCTCTAATAATGTATATGCTTCTGATAATTCATTGGTTCGTTCACTAACTTTATTTTCTAACACAATTTGTTGCCTTTTCCACTTTCTGTTATTATTATAGTAGAATAAAACAGAACTTAAAAGAGCAATTAAAATTACTGCTAATCTAAAAAAAATGGTTTTCCACCAGGGTGGTAAAATAGTTATTAATAATTGCCCTTCGGTATCTTTCCATTTGCTATCAATATTGGTAGGCTTTACTCTAAAAACATAAGATCCAGGATCAAGGTTGGTGTATGTTGCTTTTCTATTATTACCATCAGTAATTATCCAATCTCTATTAAAATTCTCAAGCATATACTGATATTCTCGTCTTTCAGGATGGAAAAAATTTAAGCCAGCAAATTCAATTGTAAATACATTTTCTTTATGTGTGAGGGTAATTTCTTCAGTATATGTAATAGAATTTGTTAAAATCCTTTTTCCATTTATAACATCTTTATTGGTTATGCTTTTATTATAAATTTGAAAATCAGTAAATATTATTTCAGATTTAATATTACTGGTTTTAGTATCATCAGGATTGAATAAGTTAAAACCGTTCGATCCTCCAAATATCAATTCACCCTTACTCGTTTTAAAAACAGCCTTGTGGTTAAATTCATTACCTTGTAAACCATCATCAATATCATAATTCTTAAAAGAATATATAAGAGTATCAAGTATTTTATCTTCGGTAATAATTAAATTAGATAAACCATTTGTAGTACCTAACCAAATATTAAAATTATTGTCTTCTACAATAGAAATAATAACATCAGAAGGTAAACCATCATCTTTTCTAAAGATAGAAAAAGTTTCCGAAGCTTTATTAAACATATTCAAACCATTTGTGGTACCAACCCAAATAAAACCCCTTGAATCTTCGAATACATCGTAAACAAAATTTTTACTTAGGCTATTTGGATTATTTTCATCATGTACATAATGTATTGATTCTTTTGTTTTCCTATTGTATGATCTTAATCCATAAATTGTAGCAAACCACATAATATCATCTTTATCTTCTATAATAGTATATACAGGATCTGCTCCAGCAGAAGGGTCATCCTTCCAAACTAAATGTTTTATGACTTTTTTTGATTTTGGATCAATTACATTAACACCTCCTAAAAGAGTGGCAACCCATAAATTCCCATCCCTATCTTGGCATATATCCCAAATTCTGTCATCAGTTATTGTAGTTGAATCATTTATACCATTGTTATCGCCAGGGCTAAAAGAAGTTGGGGCGATATCAACATCCTCACTAGGAATAGAATCAAGACCTGCAACATTTGGTATAAATAAAAAGG
>CAZBZX010000116.1:0-11531 GCA_964496465.1 uncultured Bacteroidales bacterium | reverse complement strand
GCTATGCGGTATTATATGTTCAATCTGTATAAGGTTTTCCGTACCTAATAAATTATTGATTGAAACTATTTTTCCAGTATATGGACATTGTGCTTTGCCTGCCCTGTCTTCAATTTCTTTGAACATTAAATATTTTTGAATATTGTACCTCGAAGGTTGTAAACCAAATTCAGACAAACGTTCCCTTGCCTTGTTATTTTTATCTTCATTCTCCCTAATCCTAAAACCCATTTCATGACGGGTTTGCCTATTATTACGTAAATCGCGCCCCATCTCTATATGAATTCGCCGAAACCGAAAACCTTCACCTTCTGTTTTTTTATACTTTGCAATTAATGCATTTACCAAGCGCCGAGTTTCGTTTAATCCTTGCTGGACTATTGGATTACGAAGGTTTTCAACTTCAGGAACTTTATCTTCCAGCCCATCTTTTTGTTCTACCTCCTGGCTATGGTGGTACAAACGAGAAAAATAAGGATCGTTTTTTATAAATCCATATTGTTTTACTGGAGAACTTAAATATTCTTTTATTTCGTTAATTGTTTCGCCTTGTTTATGATTATCCTTAAGAATTCGAACAATATCATCCTCAATTTCTTTATGATAAATTTTAAAATTGTCCCACCTTTTACCAAACGCATTTCTTACACCACCTAAAATAACTGCCCTGTCATATTGTTTCCCATTGATTAAGAATGGTAAAATATTTCTTATTGCTTTAAGCGAAACATTTGAATAGCCTTCTTTTAGCTTAACATTTTTAATTTTTTCCAGTTCAAATTTATAATTGTAGTCTTTTTTTAGTTTTTCAAATAATTTATCATTGTCCTCATAAAAATAAAAGCAATGCCATATATTTTCATATTTTGTTTCCCATATTTCCTTATCAAACAACGGTTTTAATTGCTTATGCGTTGTGTTTCCGGCAACCTTTAGTTTATCATCGTAGTTAAATTTTTCGTACGTTAATTTTAATGTTTTAGGTATCTCTACAAAGTCAAAGTTTTTATCTTTACTGTTTATCAGATCTAACACCTCACTTTTTTGTTCTTTAGTTAATGGCTGGTTTTTTCCATAACTTATATTGTTAATAAATTGGTAAGAACGAAATAACTCAAATTCAGGATGTGATAAAGGGCATGGTTTTTTATTATAGATTTGGATTTCTCCTTTTTTGTTTAATACAAATTCACCTCTAGCATTTACTACAGGGATATTGTTTTCAAACCTGCAATTATCCAACAATCCTTTCTGTGAACGTAAAGGACGTTGCCAAAACAGAACACTATCGTTACTTTTAAATTTTACATTTTTACCTTCTTCGTCATGTTCTAAAAGTTCAATATTTCCACCGAGCATTTGTTTTAACGAAATAACCTGGTTCGTTTTAATCTTAGTTTGCCCCTTTTCAGTTTTTAGAATCTCTACATTATCTTTCCCATACTTTTTATAGAGGTTCTCTATTTTATGTTCATTTCTTTTTCCTGTCAGGTTTCCTTTAATGCTTCTTGTTTTACTACTAATAACTTTTCGACCATTTATATCTAAAAATGCACTTTGCACCTGCCAAATTTTTTCAAACTCCTCTATGTAAAAGTCGCGAACCGTATATCTTCCCCGTAATCTTAATTCTTTCCCATTTGTATCAAAAATTCTCCTGAATGGTTCTCCTGCTTTTAAAGCTATGGAATTTAATGCTTTACCTAATGTTTCTTTGCCAATCAGCTCTTGCGTTTCATTTATAGGTAAAATATTTTCATCCGGCTTACCTTTTGTAAAAATGGTTGAATCTTCTCCACCTTTTCTATTACTTAAAAAACCCCTTCGCTGAATAAAATGATAAAAAACCCTTCCCAATTCGTATAAAGTTAAAGCTTCCTCTAATCCTTTCTCTCTTAGTTCGTAAGGATTTAATTTTATCCATTCAACAAACTCAATTGCTTGCGGGAATTGCCTTGCTTCTGTTTTTGAAATTCTATCCCAATTTTTCCATTTGCGCAAATCTTCAATTTTTAAAGGACACATTTTTTGGTCAATCAAAATTTCTAATAACTTTATTTTTCTTAATTTTTTCCTAAAAAATTGCCTGCGCATCTGTCTTTTATCACGTCTTGTAGCATTTTTTGATTGTTCTTTATCACCTTGCCCTAAGGTATCTGGTTCAACACCTTCAGGAAAAATTCTTACACCACAATTATCAATACCTTTATATTCAATTACTTTAGCATTATCATTAAATTCTGCATTAATTACCGCCCAACCAATGCTATTTGTACCTAAATCAAGGCCTAAAATTTTTTCCATGATATTGTGTTTTAATTATATATTTCATATTTTTACTAACAGAAAAATTCAATTTTCAATTTTTCAATCTTATCACAATAAGGCTATATGCCGAAGGATATTAATCCTGTAACCCCGCTTAGGTGGGGTTTATTTTTATATATACCTTATTTTTAAATTATGAAAAGTTATGAATATTTTAATATTTAGCCAAATATTAAGGGAGTATTGTAATTAATCCCTCCGAAGAGGGATTATAATTAAAAATAATTAAGCAGCTTCTTCTTCGGTTGAAATTCTTTTTGCAGCATTCATGTTGCTTACCACTTTAGTAAAAGTGAATTGTTCCTTTTTAATAACATCGTATTGATAAAAACTTGAAGCTATTTTACAAATTCCAATAATATCATTGTAAATATCATTGAAAAGACTTATAGCTTCTTCAGAAACTACTTTGGTTGTTTCTTTTAATGTTTCCTGAGAAACGTTCGCTTCTTTCAATTCATTTGCATATCCTATTATTCTGTCAATTAATTCGGGATTTATTCCTTTTGAGACAAAATCATTTTTCAGATTATCATTCATCCCTTTCTTAAAACTGTAAAGCAATTGTATTAACGCTTCCTGATCACCTTTGTGAGCATTTCGATGCTGTTTATCAAACCCTAACTTCTTTAAAATAATTTTAGCTGATTTGCTAAAATCAACTTCAATCTGTGTTTTCAGGAAAGATAAGTCTCTTAATGCCGGAGCCTGGATTGAAGTCACTTTTACTGTTGCACTTCTAAGCTCCTTTTTCTTATCCAATCCTAAATAATTTTCAATGGCATCGTTGATTCTGGCTTCCAGCTCATCAACATAAGTTGGTGTCCAGTTGCTTCTAGCCATTGCTAATTCTGCTAAATTTTGAGATAATGTTTTTGTAACAGTCTGTGCAGCCACTAACATATTAACATCTTTACATTTGTAGTTTCTAGTAATACTCATAACATTTTATTTTTTTTAAGTTAAACATAAATTAAAAGATACTTCTACTAAAGTATCAATTATTAATACCTAAAACTGACTAAAGGTTACCCCTAAAAAGCTAAACATTACTAAAAATTATTTAAATAATCTCTGTAACCCAATAAGGGCGGCAAAAAAAGCAAGTGTTTGGCAGCCAGGATGTGTCGATAGCTATCGGCGACAGGGACGGGCAGCATAACTTTTGCTTTTACTCATAAAGCAATTATTTTTAAAAGTATTCGTGAGCTCACTTCGTTCGGTTGTGTGATGGCAAATTTCATTATTTTATAAGCGCCGGGCATTGATGCGTATTGCAGCTAACCAAAAATGCTTCTATATTTCTTAGGATCATATTCATGCATTATTTCATAAATTACTTCAAATACATCTTCTGCATTTGGATTTGAAAAATAATCTCCATCAGTTGAATATGCTGGCCGGTGCTCTTTTGCTGATAATGTTTTTGGCTTGGCATCTAAATATTTCCAACCATCTTGTTTATCTAGAACCTGTTGCATCATATAAGCGGTAGCTCCCCCTGGAACATCTTCATCTAAAAATACAATTTTATTGGTTTTTTGAATTGAATTTACAATTGTCCCATTTCGGTCAAAGGGCAGTAAAGTTTGTACATCAATTAATTCAACAGAAATGTCAAAATTCTTTAATTGCTTCACAGCCTCTTTTGCAATATTTACACAAGAACCATAAGTAACCAAGGTAATATCATTTCCTTCTTCCAGTACTTCAGGGATACCTAATGGAATTTTAAATTCACCTAAATTTTTTGGTTCTTTTTCTTTTAAGTTATAGGCATTTAATGGTTCTATAACCAAACCAGGATCATTCCCTTCAAGTAACGTATTGTAAAAGCCTGCAGCTTGTGTGAAATTTCGAGGTACGCATATATAAATTCCACGTAAAGATCCAATTAACATGGACATAGGTGAACCCGAGTGCCATATTCCTTCAAGTCTGTGTCCGCGTGTTCGAATAATTAATGGTGCTGATTGCCCTCCTGCTGTGCGATAATGTAAACAGGCTAAATCGTCGCTCAACGGTTGCAACCCATAAAGGATATAATCTAAATATTGTATTTCGGCAATTGGTCTTAATCCCCGTAAAGCCAAACCAATTCCCTGACCAATAATAGTAGCTTCCCTAATGCCAGTGTCAGTGACGCGTAAATCTCCATATTTCTCCTGCAAACCTTCCATTCCCATATTCACATCACCAAGTTTTCCTGTATCTTCACCAAATGTTAATAGAAGAGGATACTTTTCAAATAATTTATTAAAATTATCTCGTAAAATTTCTCTGCCATTTATCAAATTTGCATTTTCATTATAGTTCGGTTTAATTTCCTTAACATTAAATGCAGAATATTCACTTTCACTATAATTTAATGAATTATATCTTTCATAGTTAATTTTTCTATTTTCCTTCGTCCATTGAATTAACTTATTTTTAAGTTCGCCATTACTTTTACAATCTATACATATATTTCTTAAAATTTTCTTAGCAATACTGAAATTATCAGTACGTATAGGATAGTTGTTTTTATCTAGCTTAGAAACTAATTTCTCAATTACGTCCTCATTATTTGGTGAGCATTGGCAATTTTTTAATTTTATAATATTTACTATTTCAGATTTATCAGCTATAAGTGGTTTTGAGAAATTCTCAAATGCTTCTTTTTTAGCCTTTTTTAATTCATTTTCAGCTTCATTCTTAATTATTTGTAATTCTTCCACTCTGGCAATATTTTCAGAAAGTATCCATTCCTCCATCTTCTTTAAGGCATCCCATTGTTTTTCCCATTCAAGTCTTTTCTTTGATTTATACCTTTCATGAGAACCTGAGGTTGAATGTCCAGATGGTTGAGTTAATTCAGTAATATGAAAAACAACCGGAATATGTTGATTACGACATATTTCAATTCCATTTTTAAAAGTTTTTACCATTGCCGGATAATCCCAACCTTTTTCCTTAAAAATCAAAATTCCATTAGTTCCATTTTCTTTTTCAAATCCTTTTAGCACATCAGAAGTACTTCCTTTAATTACCTGTAAATCTGTAGGTACTGAAATACCATATCCATCATCCCAAATTGCAATGGCTAAAGGTACTTGCAATACACCAGCAGCATTTATAGTTTCAAAAAAATGCCCTTCGGCTGTAGCTCCATCACCAATGGTTCCAAAAGCTACCTCATTTCCATTAATTGATAAATCTTTATATTCTTTTAAGCTTTTGTTATTTCTAAATAATTTCGAAGCATATGCCAGCCCAAGCAAACGTGGCATTTGTCCAGCAGTAGGAGATAAATCAGCTGCTGAATTTTTTTGACTGGTTAGACTTTTTAATGTACCATCCTTATTTGATATACGGGTGGCAAAATGATTATTGAATGATCTACCTCCATTGCTTGGATTATTTTTTATATCTGTATCACCAAATAATTGTGCAAAAAACTCTAGTGGTGAAGACATCCCAGTTGCCAGCATAAAAATATTATCCCGATAATATCCTGATCTCCAGTCTCCATTTTGAAACTGCTTTGCATAGGCAATTTGAGCCACTTCTTTCCCATCACCAAATACACCAAATTTTGCCCTCCCTAACAATACTTCTTTTCTTCCAATAATTGCCATCTGCCTATTCAAATAGGCCAATTTAAAATCACTTAATATCTCTTCTTTTGAAATTAAATTCAATATTTCAGATTGTGATTCTTTTTCAATATTTTTCATTAATATAATATTGCAGCTTATTAGTTATTCGTCAGATAATAAATATCTTAATGATCTAGCAGAATATCAATAAGTTAAAAATAATTCTTTTATTTCTAATTTTATATAATATATGTTTCATAACTTTGCAATAAAGGTAAACAAGGTTTTTAGAATTTTGTTTTATATATAATAAAAAGGTAGGTGATGATTAAACTTGTATTGATAACAATTGTAATAGTAGGGTTTGCATTTTTAGGATTAGGACTAAATATTTTTTTTAGAAAGAATAAAAAATTTCCTCAATCCTCAGTAGGAAAAAATAAAAAAATGCGAGACTTAGGTTTAACTTGCGCAAAAGCTGAAGAAATTAAATGCAGAAATGAAATTAATCATACAAATTACTGCAGCACATGTCAGCATTTATAATTAACGTGAGTTCGATATAAATTCTTTTAGTTTTATTTGCCCCGTCCTTAGGGCGGGGTTTTTGTTAATTAAGAAATCTTAAGATTTTTGAAAATTTTGTAAATTATTTGAAAAATAACAAAATTTTCAAAAATCGTTTTAATCCTATATAATTCTTTCCCCGCCCTAAAGGAAGGGGCTATTGAATATCAATTATTTATATCGTTTTATAATGTCGAATTCACGTTGATTATTAAATCTATTTACTTAACAATAATTTTCTTAAATCCTTCAGAATATTTAACCTTAAATTTACCTTCTATATCTGAATAAATAAAATATGCTTCAAGATCATTTCTGGAATTAACAATATTATAACTTTTATCTAATCCCATAATCATAAAAGCAGTTGCAAAGGCATCAGCAGTAATTCCATCATCAGCTAAAACAGTTACACTTAATAAATTACTTTTTTCAGGATATCCAGTTTTCGGATTGATAGAATGAGCATACTTGATGCCATCTTCTTCATAAAATTTCCGATAATTTCCTGAAGTAGCTAATGCTTTATTTTTCAATTGAACAATAGCTTGTAATTCTCGATTTTCTAAATTACCATCTTCGATAGGTTTATCAATTCCAATTCGCCAGGGAATTCCTTTTTTATTGACACCATTTGCAACAACTTCTCCACCAATCTCTACCATAAAATCTTTTACCTTTTTCTTATTTAAAAATTCAGCAACAACATCCGCAGAATAACCTTGTGCGATGGCATTTACATCCAATTTAATTCCTGGATATTTTTTAACAATTTTATCATTTTTTAACTGTACTTTCTCCATTCCTATATATTGCAATAAACTATCTATAACCGAACTGTCAATTGCAATTCTATCTTCAGGTCCAAATCCCCAGGCATTAACAATTGGCCCAACTGTAATATCAAACGCTCCATGTGATGCATCATTCACTTCTTTCGATTTCATAAATACATTTCTAAAATAATTATCAACACGGACTGTTGTATCGTTTTGATTAATTCTGGAAATAATTGAAACCGGTAAATAAGTAGACAGAGAAGTATCAAATCTTTGTAATATGCGTTCAATATCAGGTTGATAATTAATACTATCAGGAGAATTATACGTAATTCGATATGATGTTCCCTGTGTATATCCCAATACTGTTATATAGTTATTTAATTGATTCGAATTACAACCTATTAAAAAAGCCAGAAGTGTTAAAAAAAAGATTCCCGCCACGGCGGGAATGACAATATACTTTCTTATTTTATTCATCATTGAAATCTAAAAAAAATTATCCTCCAAAATCATCAAAGGCAATCATTTCATCAGGAATACCTAAATCATAAAGCATTTTTAATACAGCATCATTCATCATTGGTGGTCCGCATAAGTAAAATTCAATCTCTTCCGGTTCTTCTTGTTTACTTAAATATTCATCATATAATACCTGGTGAATAAACCCTGTTAATCCATTCCAATTATCTTCAGGTAAAGGTTCAGATAAGGCCAGGTTAAAATTAAAATTCGGAAAATTTTTCTCTATTTCCCTAAACTCATCTTCATAAAAAATTTCACGTTTCGATCTGGCTCCATACCAATAAGATACTTTTTTATTGGTTTTCTCCGTATGGAACATATGGAAAATATGTGATCGTAAAGGAGCCATTCCAGCACCACCGCCAATATATATCTTTTCTCTATCTGTATCTTTTATAAAAAACTCTCCATAAGGTCCTGAAATAGATACTTTATCACCAGGTTTTCTTGAAAAAATATAAGAAGAACAAACACCAGGATTAACTTTCATAAATCCGCCTTTTGCCCTATCCCAAGGAGGAGTTGCAATTCTAATGTTTAACATGATTATATTCCCTTCACCAGGATGATTAGCCATTGAATATGCCCTAAACGTTTCTTCCGGGTTTTTCATTTTTAAATCCCACATATTATATTTATCCCATTCATCCCGGTATTCGTCCTCAACAATCACATCTTTACTAAAGTCAACTTCCAATTTTGGAACATCAATTTGAATATATCCTCCACTTTTAAACTTTAGTTCCTCACCTTCAGGTAATTTAACTTTAAACTCTTTAATAAAAGTAGCCACATTATGATTTGATATAACTTCACAATCCCATTTTTTAATTCCCATAATCTCTTCAGGAACCTTAATTTTCATATCGCTCCTAACTTTAACCTGGCATCCCAGCCTCCAGTAATTTTGCTGTTCTTTTCTGGTGAAGAAACCTGTTTCTGTAGGCAATATGCTACCCCCACCATCAACTACCTGACATTTACACATACCACATGTACCACCTCCACCGCATGCGGATGGTAAGAAAATATCAAGATTTGATAAAGTGGTTAAAACAGTTGATCCAGGTGAAACATTTACTTCTTTTTCTTCATTAATTGTCAATTTAACTTCACCCTGAGGAGTTAGTTTTTTTCTAGCATATAATAAAACTGAAACTAATAATAAAATAATAAGCAGAAATACTGCAATACTAACCAGGATAATTGTGAATTTTGTAGCAAGTATGATCATATTCTTAATTTATCTAATTTTATTCATTTTTTTATCTATTTTCAACTATTTAAGTTATCATCAAGTAATCAGTTTACTGTGATCGGTAATCAGTCATTGTTTTTTACAGCAAAATGTCGATGCTTTTTCAATCATACCATTTAACATTTTTCCAATCGATTCGTATTTCTTAAGTAATATATCCATATTAGTTACTTCAATATACCCACTTTCAAATGAAACTTCAATCCAATGTTGAGTTTCTAATTGTTCTGAATCTGAATCAGTTAATTTCAAAATAAAATGATTTTCATACCTTCTTTTCCCCCAAGCTTCAGCAATTTGAGCTCCAACTGAGCGTGAAGACCTTCTAATCTGATCAGTTAATGAATATTTTTCTTCCTTTGGAAATGAAGTTGTCATTGAAAAAATCTCATTTGCTACTTCTCTCGATAGTTTATATACTTCTAATTCTTTAAAACTTTGAACGTAATTCATATAAATCTTTTAAAACATATTAGCCGATTACTGAATACTGATTACTGTTTACTTTTATATATTTAATAAAAATTAAATATTGAAATTTAAAATTTTGTTCTAACATAAATTTATATTTCTATAATTTAATTCCCATAAAACTCATAAAGGCAATACCCATTAAACCTGTAATAATAAATGTTATCCCTAAACCTTTAAGTGGTTCGGGCACATTCGAATATTTTATTTTTTCTCGTATTGCGGCAATTCCAACTATAGCCAAAAACCAACCAATTCCAGATCCTATGCCAAAAGTAGTAGCTTCAGCTATGGAATTATATTCCCTCTGTTGCATAAATAATGCTCCACCTAAAATGGCACAGTTAACAGCTATTAATGGTAAGAAAATACCCAGAGAATTATATAAAGCGGGTGAAAATTTCTCGACAATCATTTCAACTAGTTGAACCATAGAGGCAATAACAGCAATAAATAAAATATAAGTAAGAAATCCTAAATCAATTCCAGCTAAATCTTCACTTACCCATGACAAAGCTCCTTCTTTTAATATATAATTTTCAAGAAGATAATTTATTGGAACTGTGATCCCTAAAACAAATATTACAGCAATACCCAATCCTGTACTGGTTTTAACTGTTTTTGAGACTGCCAGATATGAACACATGCCAAGAAAGTAGGCAAATATCATATTGTCAATAAAAATGGATTTTACAAAAATGTTAAACAAATGTTCCATAATGAATTAATTTTTCTCAATTAATATTCTGTTTTTACTTCTTTGGATCCAAATAATTACACCGACAACAATCAACGCCATGGGAGAAAGTATAATAAATCCGTTATTTGAATATCCGGCTTCATAAGCAGATGGAGGAATTATTGTATATCCATAAATTGTTCCTGACCCCAATAACTCCCTAAAAAATGCTACAATAATTAAAATGACTCCATATCCTGCACCATTTCCAACTCCATCAAGGAATGATTGCCATGGTTTGTTTCCTAAAGCAAATGCTTCAAGTCGTCCCATGATGATGCAATTAGTTATAATAAGTCCGACAAATACTGATAACTGTTTGCTTACATCATAAGCAAAGGCTTTTAAAATTTGGTCGACCAGGATAACAAGTGTTGCAATTACTGTTAATTGAACTATAATCCTGATCCTAGGTGGAATGGATTTACGTAATAATGAAATTATTAAATTTGAAAATGCAGTCACAGCTATAACCGATAAAGCCATTACAATAGAAGGTTTAAGTTTAGCAGTCACTGCTAAAGCCGAACAAATTCCCAACACCTGCACAGTGATCGGATTATTATCATTAATCGGATCTTTTAGTAACTTTAAGTTCTTTGCTGAGAACAAAGGTTCTTTTTCAGTCATTATTTATTGTTTTTAAAGAATGTTAAATATGAATTAAAATTATCTTTTACCATTTCATCTAATCCTCTGCTGGTAATAGTACCTCCCGAAATTGCATCAACACCATGTAATAGATCTCCAGCATCACGTGCCGATCCTTTTCCTCCTTTATATAATCGAATAGAAATAAAAATTCCATCTCCGTCAAAAATCTTTTTATCAATAAACGACTCCTGAAACCAAGGAGTATTTATTTCTGCACCCAAACCTGGAGTTTCACCTTCATGATCAAAAACAGCACCGTATATTGTATTTAAATCATCATTCAAAGCAATATAACCCCAAATAGGTCCCCATAAACCTTTTCCTCTCATAGGAATTACAAATTTCTTTTCACCACTATCCAGCTTGGCTATAAATACAGCTAAATTTCTGTCCTGCTCAGGTTTTGCAAGTTCTTTTTTTAAATTTACTGTAAATGCGTCAATCCCTTCTTTTTTATTTCCTTTTAAGTCAACCACATAACTATCAACAATATATTTAATATATTCCTCTTCAACATATTTATCCTTCTTTTTTGCAGTTGCAAGCTCTGTAGCTTTCTTTATGGATTTAAGAATATCTGTTTTCTTGGCAATTTCCAAGTTTTTTTCCTGTAAAGGTTTCAATGCTGTTGC